>NZ_JAGXKC010000006.1:0-135260 GCF_019091045.1 Stenotrophomonas sp. GbtcB23
CACCGCCGTGCGTCGTGATCAAAATTGAAGTTCGCGCGCCCATCATCCCTGCTGAAGAAGGACAACTCTGCAAGGATCGGCCGCGCGTCATCCAGCATGTACTCGAACCTTAATAGCTTCCCTGAGGATGTGGACGTGTTCAGAAACTGTAGGCGAGGAAGGGTCGCCAGAAAGCGATGCACGTATTCACGGGCCGTCGCATGATGTGGATTCAATGAAGAGAGATGGTGTCCCCACAGGTAGCTGTGCCGCCTGCCATGCTCGGTGCCCGGCGCAAGCAATCTGACGTCTTGGATCGATGCCTTCATGTCACCGCTGTATCCGCTGTACAGAGCCATCATTCCCAAGAACTGACTCTCTACCCAGTCTTCGGCTGCAAACGATTCGGCGACCAGTAGCTGCCCAGTTCTAACCACGTTGTACCCGAATATGGACAAGTTTTGCGCGTCATACACATAGTGACGCCCAACCCCCTGCGCCAATGCCACCTCCTCCATCTCATCCGGCGTGCAGTAGTAGCATTTGTACGCAATCGGATCTTCGTCGTTGGCGACCGCCTGCATCGGCATCGCCGCCAGCAACAACCACAGCATCTTCTTCATGGTCCAGCTCCTTGCCAACCCGCACACGCGGGGTAGGCGAAGTGGAGCAGCTGGGGTGATGGCGGGGTATAGGAATTCAACGAACGCGCGTGTCGTGAAATCACTTCGGCAACGCAGTGCCGGAATGAGTGTGACGAAGTGCATGCTTGAATGGCTGATCGCGTCTGGAACGCTAGAGCCACGCCCTGCGTGGCTGTGCGGTGCCGGAACGTAGAGCAGCCACGCAGGGCGTGGCTCTACGCGCTGTTGTCCGTTTCCATGTCGCCGGTGGCGTAGCCATCGCGGCCTGCGGCCTTGGCGCGGTACAGCGCTGCGTCGGCGCCTTCGAAGTAATGACGCGGCTCGCTGCCGGCATCGGGGATGTGGGTGTACAGGCCCACGCTGAGGGTGATCTGCGCGTGCGGCTGCAGTCCGGGCGACAGGTGCATGCCGCGCACGGCGGCGATCAGGTCTTCGACCACCTGCACGGCGCCTTCCGACGTCGTATCGGGCAACACCAGCGCGAACTCGTCGCCGCCAAAGCGCGCGGCCATGTCGCGCGGGCGCCGCGCATGCGCGCGGATCTCGTTGGCGATCCGGCGCAGCACCGCATCGCCGGCATGATGCCCATGCAGGTCGTTGTGCTGCTTGAAGTGGTCCACATCGATCAGCACCAGGGTCAGCGGGCGACCACTGCGGCGGCCGGCATCATGTTCCTGCTGCAGGGTCTGTTCGAAACGCACGCGGTTGCCCAGCCCGGTCAAGCCATCGCTGTTGGCCTGCCGGCGCCACGCGGCGATCCGCCACAGCACCCACGCGCAGATCACGGCCAGCATGCAGGTCAGCGCTGCAGCGGGCGCGAACCACAGGTGGCCGGCACGCAGCAGCGCGAAGCTGGACAGCAGCGCCAGCGGCAGGGCCAGCAGGGCGCTGGCCACCGCGCGCGGCAGGGTCAGGCCCAGCGCACACAACGCCACCAGCAGCCCGCTCAAGGCTGCCTGCCATGAGGGCGCCAATACGCTGATCACATTCCCGGAAAGCAGCATCGACGCCACGTTGGCCTGGTATTCGGTGCCGCTCATCCAGCGCTCGCGGGTGGTCGGGGTAAGCAGGCGCGGGGTGATGCCGCTGGCGGTCATGCCCACCAGCACCAGACGGTCGTGCAGTATTTCCGGCGCGACATCGCCGTTCAGCACATCCGCGTACGACACCTGCGGGAAGCGATCCGGCGGGCCGGCGAAGCGCACGCGCACGTAGTGGTTGCGGTGCCATTGGTAGGGCGCGTCATGCCGTGGGCGGGTATCGATCAGCCCGGGCAGCGTTCCGCGCGTGTTGGCCAACGCCAACCCCAGCGCAGGCCAGTGCGGTGAGCCGATGCCCGCAGTGAGGTACAGCCCGCGGGTGACGCCGTCGGCCTCAACCTCCACATCGCTGTGGCCCAGCATCGAGGCGTTGGCGGCGATCAATGGAATCGGCAGTAGTTCCTCGGCCATGCGCGGCCCGCTAGACGGCGCGGCCAGCACCGGCAGTACCACATGCCCATTGCGGCGAATCGCCGCCGCCAATTCGGCATCCTGCGCGCTGTCCTGGCGGTCCGGTTCGGACAGCAGCAGGTCCAGCACCACGCGCTGGCTGCCGGCTGCGGTCAGGCGGTCCAGCAGCCGCGCATGGGTCGAACGCGGCCACGGCCACTGGCCGAGCTGCTGCAGGCTGCTGTCGTCGATGGCCACCACCAGCAGGCGCGGATAGGGCGTGTATTCCCAGGACCCGACGTAGGCGTCGTAGATCGCTTCATCCTGCTTCCAGAACCACTGCCCGTGGCTGGCTGCCGCCGCCAACGCGCCCACCAGCACCGCGAGCACGATGCGCCGGGGCCAGGAGAGCGTGAGCGGCCTCACAGCAGCAGGAGCAGCAGCAGCGCGCCGGCACCGGCGCCATAGCAGGTACGACAGGGCAGCGCGACCTGCTGCGCAGGCGAGAACGGGCCGGCGTAGCCGTCGTCATCGATCGTCTGCACGCGCACGTGCAGGGTGCCGTGCCATGGCCGCCTGAGCGTGACCTCGGGTTGGTCCACCTGCTGGTCGAGCAGCGGCTGGGTGAAGTCGCCACGCTTGTCCAACTGCACGCGGTAGCGCTGGCCGGGTTCGCCTGCCTGCCAGCGCAGGGTGAGCTGGCCCTTGGCTGCCTGCGGCGGCTGCAGGCCGGGGTCCACTGGCGCGTCACTGATGCCCAGCGCCACCGGCTGGCCGAAGCGGCCGCGGTGTCCGTTGCCGTCGCGCGAGGCCACGCGCCAGAAATAGTCGCCGGGGGGCAGGTCTTCGGCAGCACGCACGCGGGTGCCGCGTCCTTCCTGCTCCAATACCGGCTGCAGGAACTGCGGCTCGGTGGCAACCTGCAGCACGGTGCTGGCGGCGCCTTCCACCTGGCTCCACTCGAAGCGCGGGCGCGGGCTGGCCATCGTTTCGCCATTGACCGGGCGCACCGTGAGCGGCGGCGCCGGCTGGTCGCGCACTTCGAAATCGGCCTGCGCATCCAGGCCTTCCACGCCATCGGCACTGACCGCACGCACCAGCAGCCGCAGCAGGCCGGGGGGCAGGTCGGGCACGGTCATGGTGGTGTCGGCGGTGTCCCTGGCGAACACGAGGATCTCCGGCTGATCGGCGCGCACTACTTCTACCCGGTACTGGGTGGCCTGCGCTACTGTTTCCCACGCAATGTGGGCCGGTAGTGGGTCCAGGCGCAGTCCAGTGCGGGCCATGACAGGGGCGGGCAGCAGCGCCTCGGGCATGTCGGGACGGGCGTCCAGCGCCCGGCTGCGGGTGGCCTGGCCGTGGGCAACCAGTCGCTCGCCGCGCCGGTTGCCGACCTGCACGCGGCCTTCCAGTACCTCGGTGGCGGCCATGCGGCCCTGACCGCCGGCACTGACCCGGAACTGCGTGCCGCGCACGCTGCTGGTCGCGGTCGGGGCATCGATGATGTAGCGCGACGCCGGGCCCTTGGCGGGGGTGACCCGGTTGCTGCTGCGGCCCTGTTCCAGGCGCAGGCGGGTGTCCACCATGCCGGTGTGGCCGTAACGGCTGAGCTGGTCCAGGCGCAGGTGCGAGTTCTCGCGCAGATGCAGGCGCGAGTCGTCGGCGAAGGCGAGGGTCACGCTGGCCTCTGCCCCGGTGATCAGGTGCGTGCCGATGCCCAGCCGTTCGCCCTCCACCACAGGGCGCAATGCGCCGCTGTCGCCCAGCCGGGCCTGCACGGCGCCGCGCACGGCCAGCACCCGGGCGGGCGCAGGCTGCACGCGCAGCCAGGCGATGGGAAACCGGAGCGGAGTGCCCGGGGGCAGCCGGTAAGGGTCAGTGACGCGGTTGTGCGCCTGCAGGTGTGCCCAGGGCACATCCGGCTTGAGGTAACGCCCGCCCAGGTCCCAGAGGGTGTCGCCGGGGCGGACCCGGTAGGTCCAGTCCTGGGCCAGCACGGGGAAGGCGGACAGCAGCAGCGCCAGCAGCGTCAGCAGGCGGATCGAACGGGCGCGCAGGCGCGGGAAGCGGGTCGAACTCACGGTCATCTGTGCCCCTGGAGGCGGGGCCGAGCCGTAGGGCCCCCATGGCCAGACCGCATCCCCCCGAATGGATCGCGGTCGAAAGTTAGACCGCGATCACATTATTGACCGCTGCCGGTGCAGGGATTCTGAACGGCGGACGCGATCAGAACACCAGCGCGGCCATCGAACGGCGGTAGCGACCGACCAGCGCGGCGTCGTCGATGACCTTGAAGGCATCGATCAGCAGTCTGCGCGGCAGGTTGTCACTGTAGCTGCCGTCTTTCCGCAACATGGCCAGGAACTGCTCAAGCGCGGCCTCGTCTTCACCGCCCAGCAGCTGCTGCACCCCACGCAGGTGGCGGGCCTGCAGGTCGCCGCCGTCGGCCGCGATGCGCGCGTCCAGCTGCTCCGGTGCCGGGGCGTCCTGCAGGGCCTTGGCGAAATCCAGGCGGGCGCGGGCGCGCACGGCGCGGTCGTCGGTGGACAGGTTGGCCGGCAGCGCATCGATCAACGCGCTGGCTTCGGTGGTGGCGCCGGTCTGCAGCAGGGCCAGGGCCAGGTCGAGCTTGAGCTCCTCCTTGTCCGGCTCGGCGGCAATGCCGGCGCGCAGCACGTCCACGCGGGCCTGCGGATCCAGTGGTGCGGGCTCGTCAGCCGCAGCTTCCGGGGCGTCGGCGGGGCTGATGCCGTGCTGGGCCAGGAACTCGCGCAGCTGGCCTTCGGGGATCGCACCGGGGAACCCATCCACCAGCTGGCCGCCCTTGACCAGGAACACCGTGGGCACCGAGCGGATCTGGAAGGCCGCCGCGATCTGCTGCTCCTTGTCAACGTCGACCTTGGCCAGCTCGAACGCGCCGTTGTACTCGCCGGCCAGCTTTTCCAGCATCGGGCCCAGGGTCTTGCAGGGCTCGCACCAGGTGGCCCAGAAATCGACCAGTACCGGGGTCTGCAGCGACTTCTGCAGCACCTGTGCTTCGAAGGTTTCGGTGGTGGCGTCAAAGACGTGGGGCAGTTCGCTCATGGTCGGAAGATCAACGATAAAGATGTACGCAGTGTATGGTGCCGGCGATATCGAGAAGCAACCCCAATCGGTCGGCGTTGCCCTATAGGCGATGGCGCCACGCTGGCGGAGAATGGCCGCATGAAGACACTGCAACGTTTCGATCCCCTGCTGGGCGCCTTGGCTGCGGTGCTGTTCCTGGCCTCGGTGCTGGGCTTTGGCGCGGTACTGCCGGGCTACCTGCCACTGGGTCACCCGGTGGCGCTGCTGGGTGCGACCGGGGTGCCGCACGCGGTGGCCTTCGACCTGCTTGGCTTCGTGCTGCCCGGGCTGCTGGCCGCGGTGGTGGCCCTGCGCCTGCTGGCGCGGGTGCCAGTCACCGCGCCGTGGACGATGCGGGTGGGCGGGCAGATGCTGGTGCTGTCCGGGCTGGCCTTCGCCGCGATGGGCGTGCTGCCGTTGGATCCCACCGACATCCAGAGCCCGGCCAGCCAGTTCCACGCCAGCGCGTGGATGGTCTGGGTGCTGGCGTTCGTGCCGGGCGCACTGATGGCCGGCTTCGGGGCGCGGCGCCTGCCGGGCTGGGGGCGGCTGGCGGCACTGCACGTGTCTGCGGGGCTGGCCGTACTGGTGGGTGCCTTCGTGCTGCAGGCGGTCATTCCGGCGCCAGTCGCGCAGCGCGTCGCCTTCGTTGCCTGGGCGGTGTGGCTGGCGGCGGCGCTGCCAGTGGCCAGCAAGGTCCGCCACGACTGAACTGGCGGATTCGGCCGCAATCCACGCGGGTGCGCGCGCGGGATGACCGTTGTAGATAATCCGGAAATGGGTAATTCCTTGATTTATCAACGGGATGCCAATCCAGTCCTGTATCCGTAGGGGCGACGATTGGAGCCGTTTGCCGCACTGCGGTACGCTGTGCCGCTTTGCCGCCGCAACTGTGTTTTCCATGACCAGCGTCGAACCCAACGTATACGATCCGCAGCAGGTTGAATCCGCCGCCCAGAAGTTCTGGGACGCCACGCGCGCCTTCGAGGTGAACGAGGCTTCGGACAAGCCGAAGTACTACTGCCTGTCGATGCTGCCGTACCCGTCGGGCGCGCTGCACATGGGCCACGTGCGCAACTACACCATTGGCGATGTGATCAGCCGCTACAAGCGGATGACCGGGCACAACGTGCTGCAGCCGATGGGGTGGGATGCCTTCGGCCTGCCGGCCGAGAACGCGGCGATCAAGAACAAGACCGCGCCGGCCAAGTGGACCTACGCCAACATCGAACACATGCGTGGGCAGTTCAAGTCGATGGGCTACGCGATCGACTGGTCGCGCGAGTTCGCCACCTGCACGCCCGAATACTACGTGCACGAACAGCGCATGTTCACCCGGCTGATGCGCAAGGGCCTGGCCTACCGCCGCAACGCGGTGGTGAACTGGGATCCGGTCGACCAGACCGTGCTGGCCAATGAGCAGGTCATCGACGGCCGTGGCTGGCGCTCCGGCGCGCTGGTGGAGAAGCGCGAGATTCCGCAGTGGTTCCTGCGCATCACCGATTACGCCCAGGAACTGCTGGACGGCCTGGATGAACTGCCGGGCTGGCCGGAATCGGTCAAGACCATGCAGCGCAACTGGATCGGCCGCTCCGAAGGGCTGGAGATCCAGTTCGACGTGCGCGATGCCGACGGCAGCGCGCTGGATTCGGTGCGCGTGTTCACCACCCGCCCGGACACGGTGATGGGCGTGACCTTCGTGTCGATCGCAGGCGAGCATCCGCTGGCCCTGCATGCGGCGAAGTCGAACCCGGCGCTGGCCGCGCTGCTGGCCGAGATGAAGCAGGGCGGCGTGTCCGAGGCTGAACTGGAAACCCAGGAAAAGCGCGGCATGGACACCGGCCTGCGCGCGGTGCACCCGGTCACCGGCGCCCAGGTGCCGGTGTGGGTGGCCAACTTCGTGCTGATGGGCTACGGCACCGGCGCGGTGATGGCCGTTCCCGGGCACGACCAGCGCGACTTCGAATTCGCCAACAAGTACGACCTGCCGATCCGCCAGGTCATCGCGCTGAAGTCGCCGCGCAAGGACGAAACCGCCTACGACCCGCGCAACTGGCAGGACTGGTACGGCGACAAGACCCGCGAGACCGAGCTGGTCAATTCCGACGAATTCGATGGCCTGGATTTCCAGGGCGCCTTCGAGGCGCTGGCTGAACGCTTCGAGCGCAAGGCCCAGGGCCAGCGCCGGGTGAACTACCGCCTGCGCGACTGGGGCGTGAGCCGCCAGCGTTACTGGGGTTGCCCGATTCCGGTGATCTACTGCCCCAAGTGCGGCGCGTTGCCGGTGCCGGAAGAGCAGCTGCCGGTGGTACTGCCGGAAGACGTCAACTTCGTCGGTACCGGTTCGCCGATCAAGGCCGATCCGGAATGGCGCAAGACCACCTGCCCCGATTGCGGTGGCGCGGCCGAGCGCGAGACCGACACCTTCGATACCTTCATGGAATCGAGCTGGTATTACGCGCGCTACACCTCCCCGGGCGCCCGTGACGCGGTGGACAAGCGCGGCAACTACTGGCTGCCGGTGGACCAGTACATCGGCGGCATCGAACACGCGATCCTGCACCTGATGTACTTCCGTTTCTTCCACAAGCTGCTGCGCGATGCGCGCATGGTGGACAGCAACGAACCGGCACAGAACCTGCTGTGCCAGGGCATGGTCATCGCCGATACCTACTTCCGCCAGAACCCGGACGGGTCCAAGGACTGGATCAACCCGGCCGACGTGGACGTGCGGCGCGACGAGCGCGGCCGCGTCACCGGCGCGGTGCTGATCGCCGATGGCCAGCCGGTGGAGATCGGCGGCACCGAGAAGATGTCCAAGTCCAAGAACAATGGCGTGGACCCGCAGGCCATGGTGAGCCGCTACGGCGCCGACACCGTGCGCCTGTTCTCGATGTTCGCCGCACCGCCGGAACAGTCGCTGGAGTGGAACGAAGCGGGCGTGGACGGCATGGCGCGCTTCCTGCGCCGGCTGTGGACGCAGGTGCAGAAGCACGCGGACGAGGGGGTTGCCCCGGCGCTGGACCTGGCGGCGCTGACCGCCGAACAGAAGGCGCTGCGCCGCAAGACCCACGAAACCATCGGCAAGGTCGGCGACGACTACGGCCGCCGCCACAGCTTCAACACCGCCATCGCCGCGGTGATGGAGCTGATGAACGCGCTGGCCAGGTTCGATGACAGCTCCGACCAGGGCCGTGCGGTCCGCCAGGAAGCGCTGCAGGCCACCGTGCTGCTGCTCAACCCGATCACCCCGCATGCCAGCCATGCGTTGTGGCAGCTGCTGGGCCATGGCGAAACGCTGCTGGAAGACCAGCCGTTCCCGCAGGCCGATGCCGGCGCGCTGGTGCGTGATGCGGTGACCCTGGCCGTGCAGGTCAATGGCAAGCTGCGTGGCACCATCGAGGTGGCCGCCGATGCCGCGCGCGACCAGATCGAGGCACTGGGCCTGGCCGAGCCGAATGCGGCGAAGTTCCTGGACGGGCTGACCGTGCGCAAGATCATCATCGTGCCGGGCAAGATCGTGAACATCGTGGCGGGGTAAGCCCCGCTCTACGTGCTTCGTTCACGCAGGGTCGGGCATCGTATCGGCATCCAATTTTCTGTTGCCGGCTTCGCCCGGCTCCTCCAGACTGTGAACATGACCCGATTCCTGCTTGCCCTTGTTCTTACCGCTACCCTCGCCGGCTGTGGCTTCCACCTGCGCAACAAGCTGATGCTGCCGGCCGATACGGCGGCGGTGAAGGTGGTCTCCACGGCGCCCTACAGCGAACTGGCCAAGCTGCTCCGGCGTGGCCTGCAGGCATCGGGCGCGACGCTTGCCGACGCCGACAGCAAGGAACCGGCTGCGCAGCTGCAGGTGTTGTCCGAGCGCTGGGGCGACCTGCCCATCGCGATCGATGCCCAGGGCCGCGCACAGGAGTTCAGCCTGCGCTACGCGGTGATCTTCGTGTTCCGTCGCGAAGACGGCAGCGACCTGGTCCCGCAGCAGGTCATCGAGCTGTCGCGCGACTACGTCTCGCCGCCGACCGATTCCACCGGTACCACCACCGAACGCGAGATCCTGGCCGACGAACTGCGCCGTGAGATGTCGGCGTCGATCATGCGCCGCATCGACAGCGTGGTGCGTGCCGAGCTGGAGCGCGGGCGGCTCAACCCGCCGGCCAAGCCGACCACCGATCCGGCAGCGGCGCCTGCCGGCGTGCCGTCGACCACGCCGTCGACCACGCCTCCGGCCGCAGTGCCGGCCGTCAAGCCGCCGCAGGGCGGCTGACCGGCCCGCCCGGCGGACCGGCCGCACGATGGAACTGCGCCCCGAACAGCTTGCCAGCCAGCCGGCCAGCCAGGCCCTGGCGCCGGTGTACCTGATTGCCGGGCCTGAAACGCTGCGCGTGCTGGAAGCGGCCGATGCGGTGCGTGCGCGGGCCCGCGCCGACGGCATCAGCGAACGCGAAGTGTTCGATGCCGACGGCCGCGATTTCGACTGGAACCAGCTCGACGCCACCTTCAATGCCCCCAGCCTGTTCAGTGCGCGCCGGCTGGTGGAGCTGCGCCTGCCGACCGGCAAGCCGGGCAAGGAGGGTGGGGAAGTCATCAGCCAGTTCTGCGCCAACCCGGCGCCGGACGTGATCCTGCTGATCACCTGCAACGAATGGAGCAAGGCGCACCAGGGCAAGTGGGCCGAGGCGGTGAACCGCGTCGGCGTGCTGTCGGTGGCCTGGGCGATCAAGCCGCACGAGCTGCCGGACTGGATCGAACGTCGCCTGCGCCAGCAGGGCCTGCGCGCGGACCCGGCCGCCGTGCAGCGGCTGGCCGAGCGGGTGGAGGGCAACCTGTTGGCGGCCGCGCAGGAAATCGACAAGCTGGCGCTGCTGGCCAGTGGCCAGACCCTGGATGTGGACACCATGGAATCGCTGGTGGCCGACGCCGCCCGCTACGACGTGTTCCGCCTGCTGGAAGCCACGTTCTCCGGGCAACCGGCGGCGGTGCTGCGCATGCTGGCTGGGCTGCGCGGCGAAGGCGAGGCGGTGGCCGCGCTGATGCCGATGGTGATCCGCGAGATGCTGTCCACCGCCGCGCTGGCCCGGGTGCAGGCGCGCGGTGGCAACCTGGCGGCCGAAATGAAGAGCCGCGGCATCTGGGAATCGCGCCAGGCGCCGTTCAAACGCGCGCTGCAGCGGCACCCGGAAGCCAAACGCTGGGAGCGCTTCGTCGCTGAGGCCGGGCTGGTGGACCGCATGGCCAAGGGGCGCGCCGACGGCGATGCCTGGCTGGGCCTGGAGCGGCTGCTGGTGGCCGTGGCCGAAGCGCGCGCGGTACGCCTGCTCGCCCGCGCCTGAGCCCCGTGGGCCTGCGCATCCATTACGGTGGGACCTTCGACCCGGTGCACCTGGGGCACCTGGCCATCGCGCGGGCGGCGCGCGACCAGTTGCAGGTCGCCGTGCGCCTGCTGCCGGCGGCCGATCCGCCGCACCGGCAGGCCCCCGGTGCCAATGCCGCCCAGCGGGCGGAGATGCTGGCGCTGGCGATCGGCGATGAGCCGGGACTGCTGCTGGACCGGCGCGAGCTGGAACGCGCCCAGCGCCAGCCGGCGACCCCTTCCTACACCGTCGACACGCTGCGCGAGCTGCGTGCCGAGCTGGGCCCGCGCCAGCCCATCGCCTGGCTGGTAGGCGCCGACAGCCTGCTGGGCCTGCCCAGCTGGCACCAGTGGGAGGACCTGTTCGAGCTGGCGCACTTCATCGTGGCCGACCGCCCGGGAAGCTCGCTGGAGCAGGCCCTGCCGGCCCCGCTGCAGCAGGCGCTGGAGGGGCGTTGGGCAGACACCGACAAGGCGCTGTTCAGCGCCCCCGCAGGGCGCGTGTTGCGCCTGCACGCCCCGCTGCGCAACGAATCCGCCACGGCCGTGCGGGAGCGGATCGCCGCTGACGGGGACTGGCGCGGGCTGCTGCCACCTCCGGTGGCCGATTACATCGCCCGCCATGGCCTGTACGGGGTCCGTACGCCGTGAACACGTTCAGCTCCTCCGCCCCGTATAATCGGCCCCACATTTATCGAGTCTCCCTGCTTTGAGCGACCAAGCCCAGCCCCAGACCATCAAGGTCACCATGCCGAACCCGGCACCGTCCACCCAGCAGCTGCTGGAGTGCGTGCGCCAGGCCACCGAAGAACTGAAGGCCAGGGACGTGGTCGAGATCGACGTGATCGGCAAGTCCAGCGTCACCGATTTCATGGTGATCGCCTCGGGCACCTCCAGCCGCCACGTCAAGTCGATTGCCGACGAAGTGGTCAAGTTCGCCAAGAACCTCGGCATCATGCCGCTGGGCGTGGAAGGCGAGCGCGAAGCCGAGTGGGTGCTGGTTGACCTGGGCGACGTGCTGGTGCATGTGATGCTGCCGCGCGTGCGCGAGTTCTACGCGCTGGAGCGCCTGTGGACGGTGGGCGACCAGCCGCCGAGCCTGCTCGACGAGGGCGACGAAGAAGACGACTACGCTGCGCGCTGAGCGTTGCGCACGTGGTGACGACAACGGCGCCGGGTGGCGCCGTTGTCATTTGAAGGAGCATGACGATGAAAGCCAGGCTGATCGCCACCGGTGAACGCGCGCCCAGCTGGGTGGCGCAGGGTTTTGCCGAGTACCAGAAGCGGCTCTCGCACTGGTTGCCGTTCGAGCTGGTGGAAATCGAGCCGGGCCTGCGTGGCAAGGGACGCGATGCGCGTCGCGCCACCGAGGACGAAGGCAAGCGGGTGATCGCCGCGCTGCCCAAGAACGCGTATGTGGTGGCGCTGGATGTACCGGGGAAGCAACTCAGCTCCGAGCAGCTGGCGCAGCGCCTGGAGCACTGGCGCGGGCAGGGCAGGGACCTGGCGTTCCTGATTGGCGGCCCGGAAGGGCATTCGCCGGAGGTATCGGCGCTGGCCGACGAGAAGTGGTCGATCGGCCCGCTCACCCTGCCGCACATGCTGGTGCGGCTGGTGGTGGCCGAGCAGCTGTATCGCGCAGCGGCGATGCTGGCCAACCACCCCTATCACCGCGCGTGAAGAAATTCCGCGCAGACGGGTTACAAGCTGCGAAAAACTGGTTACAATTTGCACCCCGCCCGAATAGCTCAGCCGGTTAGAGCACTTGACTGTTAATCAGGGGGTCGTTGGTTCGAGTCCAACTTCGGGCGCCAAGTTTTAATAGCCTCGCAGCGATGCGAGGCTTTTTTTTGCGCGCATGTCCAGGTGCATCGCTGTTCGCGATCACGGTCACGCGAAAGAAGGCCCGGACATGCCCGGGCCTCTTCGTTCACACATTAGTGCCAAGCTGGATATGTCCATTGGCGTGCGCAGGGCCGGCAGCGCTCCGGTCGGACGGGCTTGCAGCCGGGAGTGATTTCGACGGGTAGCCCCCTGCACGCAGGAGCAGGTTTATCGAAGGCAGTGCCTGCTCCAGGGTCTTTGCCTGTCCAATCCTCGTAAGTGCACTGCTGACGTTGAATGACTGCATCTGAGTAGTGAGGCGGGGAATCTCTCTTTCACGGCAGACGTCATTGCCGCTACTGCGGAGCAGGCGAGCGTCAAGATCGCGCCTGATGTCGTGGATGTCAGGCAACACGATACGCGGGGGTTCAGGCAGCGACGGCACCAGGGCCTCGAAGACTCCCGATTTCATAAGCGCATCAGGCGGGTTGTGAGCGCCGATGAATGTCGGCAGTCGATGCGGGACGGCCTCCACGGCACGCACGGGAGGCGCGAACGCACGACGGGAGACGGCATCGGGAAGCGTGATGTTCTGTATACCCAAAGTAGGGGCCTTGCTGGAATGGGGCACAAGTGTCTCCGTCCCCGCAGCGCGCGACTTCCAGAAACAGCGCGTCGGCACCCTTCGCTTCTGCCCAGCGCGAACAGAAAACGCCCGGGCAATGCCCGGGCGTCGTCTTTCAGTGCTGTGTGTGGATCAGTTGAAGGTGTACTTCGCACCCACCGTGAAGTAACGCCCGATCGCGCCACTGAAGTGCAGCGGGTTGTAGTTCACCCCGCCGTAGGTGGTCGGGTCGAGCGGGGCGGTGCGGTCGAACACGTTCTGCACCGAAGCATTCAGTTCGAACGCGTCGGTGATGTTGTAGCGACCGGACAGGTCGAACGTGGTGAACGAGGAGATCTTCTCCACCGGCGTGCCATCGGCATAGAACGCGAGGTAGTCGCCACCGCGGCGGTCCTTGTTCTCCAGGCTGCTGATGTAGTTGACCACGCCGCTGACGCTCCACGCATCCTGCTTCCAGGTGGTGCCGAAGTTGATGCGGTCTTCGGGCGTGCCGATGCAGTTGGTCACGTCGCAGTTGCCGTGCGTGCCCACGTAATCGACCGTGTTGTCGCCTTCAGTGCGTTCGAACTTCAGCACGTGGCTCCACTGCAGGTCCATCTCCAGCTGGCCCGGGCCGACGTCGAAGGTCTGGCGGATATCGGTATCGATACCGCGCACCCGCGACGAGTTGGCGTTCACGTAGGCGGTATTCACCGCCAGGATGGTGCCGGTGCCGGGGATGCCGTTGATCAGGTCGGTATCGCGCAGCACGCTGCCGGCTGCGATCGCGTCGGCGGTGCTGCCCTGCGCGATCTCATTGGTGCGCTTGATTTCCCATGCATCCACCGTCAATGACGTGGTCGAGGTCGGCTGCAGCACGATGCCGAACGAATAGCTCTTGGACTCTTCCGGTTTCAGGTCCGGGTTCGGGCTGGTGATGATGGCCACCGGGCGCGCACCGCAATTGGTGGTCACGCTATCCGGCGGGCTGACAGCGCAGCGCACGGGATCGCGTGCGGTGGAGAACGCCGCCAGGCCGCCGTCGCCGTTTTCGGCAGGATTCGGCGCGCGGAAGCCTTCGGCGTAGGTGGCACGCAGCGCCACCCAGTCCACCGGCGTCCACTTCACGCCAAACTTCGGAGTGGCCTTGCCCTCGCCGCTTTCATATTTGTCGTAACGCACGGCACCCGACAATTCCAACTGCTCCAGCACCGGCGCGGACAATTCCACATAGCCGGCATAGACATTCTGGGTACCGTCATAGGCCGAGTAACCCAAGCCGATGATGTCGCCCTCGTCGGTGTAGGTCTGCGGGGTCAGGCTGTTGCTGGTCTTCCGCCACTCGGTACCGATCGCCAGGCCGAGCGGGCCGCCTCTGAGGTCCGTCAGGCTGCGCGACACGGTGAAGTCGAACATGTCGAGGCTGGACTTGGCGTTGGCCTGGATTTCCGGCGAAATGTAGTCGTAAAGCGCCTGCGAGTTCTGCCCGGCGTTGTCGCCGATGCGCCAGACGCCGCCCGCGCAGGCCGGGTCGCCCAGCGCGCACTGCACGGCGCTGTAGCGCAGGAAGCCGGTGCGCTTGTTGACCAGGTTGGTGCTCGAATGCAGGTAGGCCGTGTCGTAACCCCAATCGCCCCAGTTGCCCTTGGTGCCGACCAGGAAGCGGGTGAATTCATTGGTATTTGTAGTGACGCGCGGACCCACATCCCAGGCCGAGTAACGCAGTCGCGATGCCTGCCCGGGGATCGGGTTGTCCGGATGGGTCGGTCCTAGCACGGTGGCGTCCGGGCCACTGTTGGCATTGACGGGGCCCAGCGGGTAGCCCCAGCTGCCGGACACGCCGGACGGCGTGTTGCTGAAGACTGTTTCCTTCTTCGAGTAGCCGATTTCGGTGTAGATTTCGCCGCCTTCGCCGTAGGCGAAACTGGCGCGGCCGAACACGTTGACGTATTCCTCCTTTGGGCTCAGGTCGCGGTAAAGCTGGGCCGGGTTCCACAGGCAGCCGTCTTCGGCGATGGACGCGGCGGTCTGCCCGGGAATGGTGGTCAGGCCTTCGCAGCCCGGCAAGGGAACCAGGAAAGCCGGACTGGTGGCGGTCACGGCACGGTCATCGAACACCGAGCCGTTGGGACCGGCGCCGCCGCTGGTGCCGCCACCGAGGAATGCGCCGCCCAGGAATTGCGAATCCGGCGCGGAGATGCCCCACCGACGAAGGTCACCGGTGCCGATCCACTTGCGGTCCTTGCGGTCGCTGATCTTGATCGCATCGGTCTTGCCGACGTCCAGGCTGAAGAAGGCGTTCCAGCCGTCTTCGACGAGGTCACCGGTACCGGCGGTCAAGGTCGCCTTTTTGGCGTCGCCGTCGCTGTCGCCGGACAGGCCGTACGAACCGCGCAGGATCACGCCTTCGAAATCGCTGCGCAGGATGATGTTGACCACGCCGGCGATGGCGTCGGAGCCGTAGATCGCCGACGCGCCATCCTTCAGCACTTCCACGCGCTCCACCGCGTCCAGCGGGATGGTGCTCAGGTCGGTGAAGACCTTCTGGCCGTCATCGGCCAAGCCGTAGGTGGCCATGCGGCGGCCGTTCAACAGCACCAGCGTGGAGCCGGCACCCAGGCCGCGCAGCGAGATGCCCGCGCCGCCGCCGGCAAAGCCGTTGCCGAAGGTCTTGGGAATGGAGCCGGCGCCGTCGGAGGTGAGCGTCTGCAGGTACTCGGCCACGGTGGTCTTGCCGCTGCGGTCGATGTCCTGGCGCGTCACTACCTGCACGGGCGAGGGGGTTTCAGTGTTGGTGCGGGGAATATTCGACCCGGTGACCGTGATGCGGTCCAGGTTGGTGGCCTGGTCCTGGGCCAAGGCCGAGGAGGAGGCGAAGGCGCCGGCCAGCAGCAGCACGCCGCCAGCAAGGACCGAAGAAATGGAGTGGGCAAGCGGATTGCGACGGTTGCCGCTGTAGCGTTGTTGGATCGGGTGTTTCACAGCTTCTCTCCTGACTGGACAACCTGGGGTCTGGGCTGGGCGCCGTCAACGGATTGACGCGTCGGCGCCAATCTAGGTTTCCAACAGGTGACGTAAACGTGAAAAATTGCTTAATTCGCGCAATTGGTGATGGCCGTCAAAAAAGTGCGGGGTCCCGGGTTCGGGACCCCGCATCCCTGACGTTACTGCGGCAGCGAGAAGCTCACCGGGACCAGGCCCACGGCCGACACGGCCTGCCCGTTGACCTGGGCCGGCACGAAGCGCCAGTTGCGCAGCACCTGCTGCCGCGCAGCATGGTCCAGCGCCCGCGACCCACTGCTGCGTTCGATGGAGACGGAGGTCGGCTTGCCGTCGGCGTCGACCTGCACCCGCAGGGTGACCGTCCCCTGCTCCCCGGCCCGGATGGCGGCGATGGGGTAGCTCGGCGGCGGTGCGGTGCGGTACTGCAGCTGCGCGCCGTCACCGGAGGCGGCCGGCGCCGGCTCGACCGGCGCCAGGGTCGGCGTCTGTACGTCGCTGGCCGGCAGAGGCGGCACGGCCAGTACGTCGTCTGCGCTGGCGGTGGGCAGCGGCAGCGGGGCCACGCGCGGGGTGGTGGTTGGCGCACGCACCGGCACCGGTTCCTGTGGGGGGATCGGCAGCGGCGGCTCCGGTTGCGGCACCGGTGGGGTGATCAGGTTCACCACCGTCCGCTCGCGGGGCAGCGGGGCAGCCACGTAGGCGGCGGGAATCAGCAGCAGCATCAGGGCGAGCAGGTGCAGGGCCAGCGCGGTGCTCCAGCCAAGCACGCGCGGGACGTCGATTTGCAGCGGGACCACCGGGGGATGCGTACGGACCATGCGCCACTCTCCTTGCCAGATGTGCGTGCGGGAACATCAACGTGCAGGGGCCGGGGCCCCGCAATGACAGCAATACCGCAGCCCGGCGCGGGCCGGAAGGCAGGGGTGGCGTGGGTGTTTGGCTGCCGGTCAGGAACACAGCGGACCAACGGTCCGCTGCTACCGGGCGGGCTCACCGGCCCAGGTCGAATACCGGGCGGGCTTACCGCCCCAGGTCGAAGACAACGTCCAGGTTGACCGACACGGTCGACTCGCCCGGCGACACCGGAGTGGAAACATCGGCGGCCATCGGCGCGGCTGCGGCGCGCATCATCACCGGCCGGAAGTTGCCGCCGCCGCTTTCGGAGATGCTGACGATACGGCGCACGCGCAGCCCTAGCGACTTGGCGTAGGTCTCGGCGCGGGCCTGGGCCTTCTTCAGCGCGGCCAGGCGGGCTTCGTCATAGACCGGTTCGGGCTGGTCGATCTCGAACTGCGGGCCGTTGATCTGGTTGGCGCCCTGCGCGGCCAGCGCGTCGAGTACCTTGCCCAGCTTGGCGATGTCGCGCACCTTCAGGCTGACGGTATTGCTGGCCTGGTAGCCGGTGATCTTCGGCGCTTCATTTTCGGCGTAGCGGTACTGCGGGCTGAGGTTGACCCCGCTGGTCTGCACGTCGCGCTCGGCGATGCCGGCGGCCTTGATCGCGGCCAGCACCTTGACCATCTGTTCGGCGTTCTGGCGCATGGCCGTGTTGCCATCGGTGGCCTGGGTGACCACGCCGGCCGACAGCGTGGCCACGTCGGGCACGCGGCGGGCTTCGGCGTTGGCCGAGATGTTGAGCAGGGTGCTGTCGGCCGGGACGGCGATGGCAGGCGGGGTCTGGGCGTGGGCGGTCATCGAGGTTCCCAGGGCAAGGGACAGGGCAAGCAGCAGCGGGGACAGGGTCGGGCGGCGCATATGCATCTCCATGTGAAGGCGTTGAGGTTGGTGTCGGAGCGATGAACGTCTGGTGAGGTTTATCGGGGTTGATGACGATTCGGAGGCGTTGCTCGCGATTCAGACAGGGCCCGCAGGTTATGCTTCCGCGATGCTTTATCTCGCCTCTCGTTCGCCCCGACGAACCCAACTGCTGGCGCGCCTGGACCGACCGTTCCGCGCGCTGGACCTGGATGTGCCCGAAGTACGGGCGGCCGGGGAAACCGCCCAGGACTACGTGCAGCGCGTGGCCATCGACAAGGCCCGTGCCGGCTTGGCGCAGGTGGCCCACGACCCCGACGCGATGGTGCTGGGCGCGGATACCGAAGTGGTGCTGGACGGTGAGGTGTTCGGCAAGCCGGTCGATGCCGCCGATGCCGCCGCCATGCTGCGCCGCTTGTCCGGCCGCACCCACCAGGTGATGACCGCCGCGGCGCTGGTCGCCGCCGGCGCCGAACAGGCGGTGATGGTCGTATCGGAGGTGAGTTTCATCGCGCTGGACGAGGCGGCCATTGCCGCCTACGTGGCCAGCGGCGAACCGATGGGCAAGGCCGGGGCCTACGCCATCCAGGGCGGGGCCGAGCGTTACATCCGCCACCTGGGGGGAAGCTATTCGGGTGTCATGGGCTTGCCCCTGCAACAGACCGAGCAGTTGCTGCAGGCATTTGAATCGAAGGGAGTCGCCGGTGTCTGAAGAAATCCTGGTCAACGTCACCCCACGCGAGACCCGCGTGGCCGTCATCGAAAACGGCATGCTGCAGGAACTGCACATCGAACGTGGCTGGCGCCGCGGGGTGGTGGGCAACATCTACAAGGGCAAAGTGCAGCGGGTGATGCCCGGCATGCAGGCGGCCTTCGTCGAGGTCGGGCTGGAGCGCGCCGCGTTCCTGCACGCCAACGACGTGGTACGGCCGGCCCCGGTGGCCAGCCCCGATACCGAGGGCACCACGCTGCCGCCACCGTCGTCGGTGCCGATCGTGGAGCTGCTGCGCGACGGCCAGGACATCGTGGTGCAGGTGGTCAAGGACCCGATCGGCACCAAGGGCGCGCGCCTGACCACCCAGATCAGCATTCCCTCGCGCTACATGGTGCTGCTGCCGCAGTCCAAAGTGGTCGGGGTATCGGCACGGATCGAGGACGAGGCCGAGCGTGCCCGGCTCAAGACGCTGGTCACCGAACTGTCGGCCCAGCACGGTGGTTACGGCTACATCGTGCGCACCAACGCCGAAGGCCAGCCGGCCGAGGCGATTGCCGAAGACATCGCCTACCTGTCACGGGTCTGGAACGTGGTCGAGCGCCGTGGCCGCGAGGCGGCCCCGTGCAGCGTGATCTATGAAGACCTGAGCCTGCCGCTGCGTTCGGTGCGCGACCTGATCCGCAAGGACGTGGACAAGGTGAAGGTGGACTCCAAGGAGACCTTCACCCAGCTGCAGGCCTTCGTGGCCAAGTACATGCCGGTGCTGGCCGAGAAGCTGGAGCTGTACAGCGGCGACCGCCCGATCTTCGACATGTTCGGGGTGGAGGATGAGATCGGCCGCGCGCTGGACAAGCAGGTGCCGCTCAAATCCGGCGGCTACCTGGTGATCGACCAGACCGAGGCGATGACCACCATCGACGTCAACACCGGCTCGTTCCTGGGCCAACGCAACCTGGAGGAAACGGTGTTCCGCACCAACCTCGAGGCCGCGCAGTCGGTGGCGCGCCAGCTGCGCCTGCGCAACCTCGGCGGGATCATCATCATCGACTTCATCGACATGGATGACGCCGAGCACCGCCGCCAGGTGCTGCGCACGCTGGAGAAGGCGCTGGCGCGCGACCATGCCAAGACCACGGTGTATGAGTTCTCTCCGCTGGGGCTGGTGGAAATGACCCGCAAGCGCACCGTGGAAAGCCTGGAGCGCCAGCTGTCCGAGCCGTGCCCGGAATGCAGCGGGCGCGGGTCGATCAAGACCGCGGAAACGGTCACCTACGAAATCTTCCGTGAGATCACCCGGGCAGTGCGCCAGTTCGATGCCGCGCGCCTGCTGGTGATCGCCTCGTCCAAGGTCGTGGCGCGGATCACCGATGAGGAATCCTCGGCGGTGGCCGAACTGGAGGAATTCCTCGGCAAGTCGATCCGCTTCCAGGCCGACGAGCAGTACCTGCAGGAGCAGTTCGATGTCGTGCTGCTGTGACCTGAGCCGGCCCGCGCAGTGGTGCGCCGGCGCCTGCGGGACCCGATGAGCGCGCCGCTGCGCCTGCGACTGCGAAGGATTCGCCGCCATGCTGTCTATGCCATGGCGATCGTACTGGTCTGTGTGGCGGTGCTGGTGGGCAGCCTCAGCCAGGTGCTGCCGCTGGCCGAACGGCACCCGGACAAGGTGGCCGGGTGGTTGAGTGCGCGTGCCGGCCAGCCGGTGCGTTTCGACCAGCTGCAGACACGCTGGACCCGGCGCGGCCCGGTGCTGGCGTTGAAGGGCCTGCGCATCGGTGAAGGCGAGGGACTGCGCATCGGCGAGGCTGAAGTGCAGGTCTCGATGTATTCGGGGCTGCTGCCCGGCCGTTCGCTGACCGAGCTGCGCCTGCGCGGCCTGGCGCTGGTGCTGCAGCGTGCGCCCGATGGCCGCTGGTCGGTGCAGGGGCTGCCGCAACCCAAGGCCGGCGGCGATCCGCTGGATACCCTGCGCCGGCTGGGCGAACTGCAGGTCATCGGCGGCCGGCTGCGGGTGGATGCGCCGTCGTTGAATGTACAGACCGAACTGCCGCGCATCGACCTGCGGCTGCGGGTGAACGGGCAGCGGCTGGCGGTGGGTGCGCGCGCGTGGGCCGATCTCAAGGGCGCCCCGCTGACGGCCGTGGTGGATTTCGACCGTGCCCACGGCAACGGGCAGGCCTGGCTGGCCGCCGACCCGGCCGACTTCCGTGCGTGGTCGTCGCTGCTGCAGTTCGGCGGCGTGGCGCTGCAGCAGGGTACCGGCACGTTGAATGCCTGGGTGGACCTGCGCGACCGCCGCCCGGTGATGATCACCACCGATGCCGACCTGGCCGGCGTACAGCTGCGCGGTGCGCGCCTGGCCGATGGCGGGCGCCCGCAACTGAAGCTCGATACCTTGCAGCTGCGCGCGCGCTGGCGTTGGGTGCGGGGCGGCTGGCGTGCCGATGCACCGCGCCTGCGGATCGGCCTGGAAGGACGCACCGAAACGCTGGATGGGCTGTTGGTGGCCGGCGGCCAGCACATGGCGCTGGCCGGCGACAACATCGATGCCACCGCGCTGCTGCGCGGGCTGGCGTTGACCGATCGGATCGATGCCGGGCTGCGCAGTTGGCTGCACGACGCGGCGCCGAAGGTGCGCATGAGCCGCGTGCGGTTCGTCGGCGAGCGCGACGGGCCGCTGGGTTTTGAAGGCGAGCTGGAAGAGATCCAGTTCGCCGCCGCCGGCCACGCACCCGGCCTGGCTGGAGTGGGCGGCCATTTCGAGGGCGATGCCAACGGCTTCCGGCTCGACCTTCAGCCGACCCGGGTGATGCATTTCGACTGGCCCACCGGGTTCGGCGTGCGCCATGACGTGCGCCTGGCCGGCAGCATGGTGGGTTGGCGCGATGAAGGCGGCGGCTGGCGCATCGGCACCCCGGCGCTGCGCGTGCAGGGCACCGATTACGCCGCCGACGTGCGCGGCACGATGTGGTTCCAGGGCAATGGCACGCGCCCGTGGATGCAGCTGGCGGCCAAGCTCGACGACGTGCCGATGACCGCGGCCAAGCGCTTCTGGATCCATTCCAAGATGAGCAAAGCGGCCACCGACTGGCTGGATGCGGCGCTGGTGGGGGGCCATATCCGCGGGGGTATCGGCCTGGTGACCGGCGACCTGGAAGACTGGCCGTTCAAGGACCACAACGGTCGCTTCGAGGCGACCGGCCGCATCGACAACGGCAACATCCGCTTCCAGCGTGACTGGCCGACGATGGACAAGGTCGAAGGCGATATCGCCTTCATCGGCCCGGGCTTCGAGCTGCACGGCCGTGGCGACCTGGCCGGCGTGGAGGTGGACCACTTCGATGCGGGCATCGCCGATTTCGGCGCCTCCCAGCTGTACGTCAAGGCGGCCAGCCGCAGCGACGCCGGCGCGCTGCTGGCGATGCTCAAGCAGAGCCCGCTGCACAAGACCTATGCCGATTCGCTGGACAACCTGGCGGCCAAGGGCCCGGCGGCGGTGACCTTCGACCTGCTGCAGCCGCTGCACCACGCCGAGGGCGGCGGGCACCTGCAGGGCACGGTGGATCTGGACGGCGCCACGCTGTCGGACAAACGTTTCGACCTGACCTTCGAGGCGATGCGCGGCCAGGCCAGGTACAGCCAGGACGGGTTCGGTGCCGAGGCACTGGCCGTGCGGCACCTGGGCCAGGACGGCCAGCTCAGCCTGCGCGCCGGCGGTTATGCGCGTGACCCGCAGCATGCGTTCGAAGCCGAGCTGGCCGCGCGGATGGATGCCGGCCAGCTGCTGGACCGTGCGCCCGAGCTGGGCTGGCTCAAGCCTTACATTGAAGGGACGTCGCGCTGGACGATCGGGGTGACGCTGCCCAAGCTGGCGCCGGGCGGCAAGACCGCGCCGCCGACCCTGCTCACCCTGCACTCGGACCTGGTCGGCACCCGGCTGGACCTGCCGGCACCGCTGGACAAGCCAGCCGAGATGCCCCTGGCCACCGCCGTGAAGGCGCAGCTGCCGATGGGCGCCGGGCGCGTGGACGTCGCCTTCGGCGAACGGCTGGCCCTGGCCGCGCGGACCCACGACAACAAGACCGGCGTGCAGGTCACGCTGGGCAGCGCCACCGTTGACCGCGACCCGCCCGCCAGCGGGCTGGTGGTCAACGGCCGCAGCGGCTCGCTGGATGCCCTGGACTGGATCGCGCTGGCGCGTTCGCCAGGCGGGACGCCCGGTGCGGACCCGATGCCGCTGCGCCAGGTGGACGTGCAGGTCGGGCAGCTGCTGCTGGCCGGAGGCGTGTTCGCGCAGACGCGCCTGCAGCTGCGTCCGACTCCCACCGGCGTGGACGTGCGCCTGGACGGCCCGTCGCTGTCGGGCGACCTGAGCGTGCCCAATGCCGACGGCGCGGCCATCGTCGGCAAGCTGGACCGGGTGCACTGGCAGTCGCTGCCCACCCCCGTGAAAGCCCCGCCTGATGGCGCGCCGATCATCCTGCCGGCCGACGCCAGCTTGCCGGCGCGGGTGCAAGCCAGCGCCAACGACACCAACCCGGCAAAGATTCCGCCGCTGTCGCTGGACATCAACGACCTGCAGTTCGGCAAGGCGCGGCTGGGCCAGGCGGTGCTGCGCACGCGTCCGTTCGGCAACGGGCTGAGCGTGGACCAGCTGCAGTTCCGCGCGCCCAAGCAGGTGATCGACATCCAGGGCCGCTGGCTGGGCATGGGTGAGGCGGCGCGTACCCAGTTCCAGGTCAAGGTCGACAGTGAGGACCTGGGCGGACTGATGCAGAACCTGGACTACGGCGGCCAGCTGCGCGGCGGGCAGGGCCAGATCAGCCTGGATGCCGGCTGGCAGGGCGGTCCATCGGACTTCCAGCTGGGCGCATTGCAGGGCCAGATGCAGGTGCACGCACGCAACGGCCAGCTGCTGGAGCTCGAGCCGGGCGCCGGCCGCGTGCTGGGCCTGCTCAGCGTGACCCAGCTGCCGCGCCGGTTGATGTTCGATTTCCGCGATTTCTTCTCCAAGGGTTTCGCCTTCAACCAGGTGGAGGGCACGCTGGCGTTCGCCGACGGCATGGCCACCACCGACAAGGTGCTGATCGAAGGCCCGGCCGCCAACATCAGCATCCGCGGCCGCACCGACCTGCGCCGCCAGCAGTTCGACCAGACCATCGACGTCAATCCGCGCGCCGGCAACCTGCTCACCGTGGTCGGCGCCGTCGCCGGCGGTCCGGTCGGCGCGGCAGTGGGCGCGGCCGCCAATGCGGTGCTGTCCAAGCCGCTGGGCGAGATCGGTGCCAAGACCTACCGCGTGACCGGCCCCTGGGCCGAACCCAAGGTCGAAGTGATCGACCGCGACGACGCGCCGCCACGTTGATCCCGGCCGTTACCCCCACAATGTCCCGCGCACGGCTTGCGATATCGGCCCGCGCCCACAGATCAAGACCATGACCGACAACGCACTCACCCTTGCCCAAGACCGCCTGCTGCTGCCCGCCGGGCTGGATGCCGGTGGCCTGGAACGCACCTTTGGCACCCTGTTGGGGCCGGGTATCGATTTTGGCGACCTGTACTTCCAGCACGCCCGCCGCGAAAGCTGGAGCGTGGAAGATGGCATCGTGAAAGACGGCGCCCATTCCATCGAACAGGGCGTGGGCGTGCGCGCCATTGCCGGCGAGAAGACCGGGTTTGCCTATTCCGACGACATCCATGGCGATGCGCTGCTGGGCGCGGCGCGCTCGGCGCGCGCGATTTCCCGCGAGGGCGGGGCGCAGCCGGCGCGGTCGCTGGTGCGCGGCAATGCACGCGCGCTGTACCCCGCACTGGACCCGATCGATGGCATGGGCAACGAAGCGAAGGTGGAGGTGCTCAAGCGCCTGGACCGTTTCCTGCGTGCGGCCGACCCGCGCGTGCAGCAGGTGATGGTGAGCCTGTCCGGCGGCGTGGACACGGTACTGATCGCGCGCAGCGATGGCGTGCTGGCCGGCGACATCCGCCCGCTGGTGCGGCTGAACGTGCAGGTGATCGTGGAGCGGCACGGCCGCCGTGAATCGGGCTATTCCGGCGGTGGCGGGCGCTACAGCTACGAGGAGCTGTTCGCTGACGGGCGCCCGGAAGCCTTCGCCCGCGAGGCGCTGCGCCAGGCGCTGGTCAACCTGGACGCCATTCCGGCCCCGGCCGGGGTGATGACCGTGGTGCTCGGCCCGGGCTGGCCCGGCGTGCTGCTGCACGAGGCGGTCGGCCATGGCCTGGAAGGTGATTTCAACCGCAAGGGCACCAGCGTGTACGCCGGCCGTATTGGCGAGCGCGTGGCCGCGCCGGGCGTGACCATCGTTGACGACGGCACCCTGGACGGTCGCCGCGGCTCGCTTAACATTGACGACGAGGGCCACCCGACCCAGTGCACCACGCTGATCGAGGACGGCATCCTGGTCGGCTACATGCAGGATTCGCTCAATGCACGCCTGATGGGCGTGGCCCCGACCGGCAACGGCCGCCGCGAATCGTTCGCGCACATGACCATGCCGCGCATGACCAACACCTACATGCGTGCCGGCCAGCATGACCCGGAAGAAATGATCCGTTCGGTCAAGCGTGGCCTGTATGCGGTGAACTTCGGTGGCGGCCAGGTCGACATCACCAGCGGCAAGTACGTGTTCTCGGCCACCGAGGCCTACCTGATCGAAGATGGCAAGGTCACCGCGCCGGTGAAGGGCGCGACCCTGATCGGCAATGGTCCGGAAACCATGCAGAAGGTGCGCATGATCGGCAACGACCTGGCCCTGGACGAAGGCGTGGGCGTGTGCGGCAAGGATGGCCAGAGCGTGCCGGTGGGCGTGGGCCAGCCGTCGCTGCTGATTGATGGCATCACCGTGGGCGGCACCCAGGCCTGATCGCCGGATGCGCCCGTCCTGCCAGCCCGGCTCAGTCTTCGGCGCTGTCGGCGTCGCCGATGTCGTCGTCGGTGTCGGCCGCCGTCGCTTCCAGGCCCAGCGCGGCCGGCAGCAGCAGGGTGCGCAGCACCTGGTAGATTTCACGGAAGGCACGCGGCGGTTTGTTCTTGGCGCGCTCGGCCTGCGCATTGCGCACCAGCGTGCGCAGCTGCTGGCGGTCGGCCTGCGGGTACTCGGCCAGCAGCGCGCTCAGCGCGGTGTCGCCGTCCTTGAGCAGGCGCTCGCGCCAATCCTCGGCGCGGTGCAGCGCGGCCACTTCGCGGCGCGAGGTATCGCTGTTGGCGTCCAGCGCATCGCGGATCGCGTCCAGGGTGGCATCGTCCTCGCGGCGCATATGCTTGGCCAGGAACGCCAGCTGGCGCTTGTGGGCGATATGGGCGGTGATCCGCTTGGCCTCGGCGATGTGCGGCAGCAGGTCTTCCGGCACCGGCACGCGGGCCAGCTGGGCCGGGGTCAGCGACACCAGCTTCTCGCCCAGGGCCAGCACGTCCAGCGCGTCGCGCCGGTTCTGGCTGCGGCTGATATCAAGGAATTCACCGGTTTCTTCGTCGCGTCCGCGCATCGTCTTCTTTCCACATCCAGAACTGTGCCCGGCGTTGCGCCAGGCACTCACCCGTACAGGATAAAGCATTGAACGTGATCTCCCCTGAAGCCCATGCCGCCGACGACAGCCTGCCGAGGCTGGAGCAGCTGGCCGACATCTCCCAGCAGCTGCTGGCCCGGGCCCGGGCGCTGGGCGCCACCCAGGCCGAAGTCAGCTGCAGCGAGGAGCGCGGGCTGGATGTGAACGTGCGCCTGGGCGAGGTCGAAACGGTGGAATCCACCCGTGATCGTGGAATCGCGGTCACGGTCTACTTCGGCCAGCGCAAGGGCAGCGCCAGCACCGCCGACCTGCAGCCGGCCAGCCTGGAATCGACGGTGGCCCAGGCCTGCGCAATCGCCCGGCATACCGAGGACGACGAGGCCGCCGGCCTGGCCGACCCGGAACTGATGGCGCGCGAGTTCCCGGACCTGGACAGCTGGCACCCGTGGGCGCTGCAGGCCGACCAGGCGGTGGATCTGGCGCTGGCCTGCGAAGCGGCCGGGCGCGAGGCCGACCCGCGGATCAGCAACTCCGACGGCGCATCGGCGTCCACCGCCACCAGCCTGTCGGTCTATGCGAACTCGCACGGGTTCATCGGCCGTGACCGCAGCAGCCATCATTCGGTGGGCTGTGCGCTGATCGCAGGGCAGGGTGACGGCATGCAGCGCGACGGCTGGTACAGCAGCGCGCTGGCCCGCGAAGACCTGGAAGATGCGGCGTCGATCGGTCGCCGCGCCGCCGAGCGCACCCTGGCCCGGCTCAACCCGCGTTCGATGGCCACCGCGCAGATGCCGGTGCTGTATTCCCCGGAAGTGGCGCGGTCGCTGATCGGCCACCTGCTGGGTGCGGTGTCCGGCGGGGCGCTGTACCGCCGTGCCAGCTTCCTGCTCGACAGCGTGGGCACGCAGCTGTTCCCGGACTGGTTCGCGATCGAGGAGCGGCCGCTGCTGCGCCGTGGCCTGCGTTCGACCGCGTTCGATGGTGATGGCGTGGCCACCCGCGATTCGTCGCTGATCGAAGGCGGGGTGCTGCAGCGCTATGTGCTGGGCAGCTATTCGGCGCGCAAGCTGGGCCTGGTGACCACGGGCAACGCCGGCGGTGTGCATAACCTGCGGGTGCATTCCAACGCGGGCGATCTGGCCTCGATGGCGCGGCAGATGGGCAACGGCCTGCTGGTGACGGAGCTGATGGGGCAGGGCGTCAACGGCGTCACCGGCGATTACTCGCGCGGGGCCGGCGGCTTCCGGGTGGAAAATGGCGAAATCCAGTACCCGGTCGACGGGATCACCATCGCGGGCAACCTCAAGGAGATGTTCGCGGCGATCGAGGCGGTGGGCAGCGACATCGACCGCCGCTCGCACGTACACGTCGGCTCGATCCTGGTCGGGCGGATGACCGTTGCCGGTAACGATTGACGGCATCGATTGACGTATCCTGTGCCCGCTGCCTCGGCAGGCGGGGAGCCTGCCACGCACCACCCATACACTGGACAAGGAGTTTCACGTGAGCGAATTCGACAACATCACCGCCCCGCCGCCGCCGCCGACCAGCGCCGGCCCGGTTCCCAGCGACCAGCGCACCATGGCGCTTGCCGCGCACCTGCTGGGCATCTTCACCTGGTTCATCGGCCCGTTGATCATCTGGCTGATCAGCAAGGACGACGCCAGCAAGGGGTTCGTCACTGACCAGGCCAAGGAAGCGCTGAACTTCCAGATCACCATCACCCTGGCAATGATCATCTGCTTCATCCTGATGATCGTGATCATCGGCGGCCTGTTGGCGCCGCTGGTGGGCATCCTCAACATCGTGTTCTGCATCATTGCGGCGGTGAAGGCGAACAACGGCGAGGCTTACCGTTATCCGTTCACCCTGCGCCTGATCAAATAATTCCTGTTTTCCGGGAATGCAGAAACGCCCGGCATTGCCGGGCGTTTTTTGTTTGGAGCAAGAGCGAAAGCAAAAGCCGTCGCCTGCGAACGTGTCAGGGCTGGGCAGGCGGGGGTGGGTTTGCGGGACACGCTGCAAGTACATCCATGTAAGCTCGTTCGCGCCATCCATGGCGCTCTACGGTCCCGCAAACCCACCCCCGCCTGCCCCCGACAGTGGATCGGTTGTTCAGGCAAAAGCGGTTCAATTGCCTTTGATCGCCTGTGCGCACCAACCAACCGTCAGAGGGCCGGCGGGGGTGGGTTTGCGGGGGCTTTGCGAAACATGGATGTTTCGCAAGAGCCTACACGGACGTATTCACGGCGCCCCCCGCAAACCCACACCCGCCGGCCCTGCGCAGATACGTTCGCAGACCAGGGCTCTTGCCTGCAGCAGACGAACACCGACCGAAGGCCGGTTCCTTAGTGATTGCGCTCGACCGCCAACCGCCCAAGCGCACGCAACGCATCAGCGCGTTCGTCATACCCGGCAAGGCTGTCGTGCATGCGCTCGCTCAGCGCGGCCAACTCCGCCTTCGCACCGTCCATTCCCAACAACGCCGGGAACGTGGACTTGGCCTGCGCCTGGTCCTTGCCCGCCGTCTTGCCGAGCTGTTCGGAACTGGCTTCCACATCCAGGATGTCATCGCGGACCTGGAAGGCCAGGCCGAGGGCGTTGGCAAAATCATCCAGCTGCAGCAGGTCCGCGTGCGGTGCATCGCCACACAGCGCGCCCATGCGGACCGCCGCGCGGATCAGCGCGCCGGTCTTCAATGCATGCATGTGCTGCAGGTCGGCCAGCGGCTGCGCGTGGCCCGTTGCATCGATATCCAGCGCCTGGCCGCCGCACATGCCGGCTGCACCCGAGGCGTGGGTCAACGCCTGCAGGCAGTGCACCCGCAGCAGTGCCGGCAACGCCGCATCGGCCAGCAGCCCGAACGCGCGCGTCTGCAGCGCATCGCCGGCCAGGATCGCCGTGGCCTCGTCGAAGGCGATGTGCGTGGTCGGGCGACCGCGACGCAGGGCGTCGTCGTCCATTGCCGGCAGATCGTCGTGCACCAGCGAATAGGCGTGGATCAGCTCCACCGCCATCGCCGGTGCGTCCAGCGCATGTTCGTCGGCACCGAAGATCTGCCCGCTGGCGTACACCAGCAGTGGGCGCATGCGTTTGCCGCCACCGAGCACTGCATAGCGCATCGCCTGGTGCAGGCGCTTGGGCGCCTGTTCCGGCGAGGGCAGGCTGGCGTCGAGCTGGCTTTCAATGCGGTCGCGCCAACGCGCGAACGTGGACTCAACCGTCATGGCTGGGCGGGTCGAACGGCTCGGCGGTTTCCGGGCGGGCCGGGTCGCTGAGCAGCCGCACGCGCAGTTCTGCCTGCTCCAGCGCCTGCTGGCACTGGCGGTACAAGCCCACGCCGCGCTCGTAGGCGCTCAGCGACTGCTCCAGGCTCATGTCGCCGGTTTCCATCTTCTCCACCAGCTGCTCCAGTTCTTCCAGCGAATGCTCGAAGTGGGCGACCGGGGAGGCGTCAGTGGGGGATTTCTTGGCCATGCGACAAGTGTGAGGCGCCAGCCCCAAGGGGTCAATTCACGCCGCGCCCGGCGTCCAGCGCAGTCGGGCGTGCTGTTCATCCAGCCACTGCTGCAACGGTGCCGCGATCACCTGGTCGCCGGCCGCAACCAGCATCTGGTCTGCATACAGCAGCGGCACCTGGCGGCGCTGCCACGGAGGCAATCCGCTCTGTTGCAGTAGATCTTTCAGCGCGTGCGAATGACTACGCCCGCGCAGCTGGATGCGCTCGCCGCCCCGGCGTGCGCTGACCTGCACCGGTTCACCCAACCGCTGGGCGCCGATCAGTGCCAGTTCGCCACCATCGGGGAGTGCCAGTGGGCTCGCGCCGTCCCAATGCACGCTCCAGTCCAGCGGCAGTGCCAAGGCCATCGGCAGCAGGTACAGGTGGCCGCGCCAGCGGCGGATGCGCACGCCCTGCCAGGCGAACTGCGCATCGGCATCCTGGGCAGCAGGCAGCAGTTCGCGTTCGATGGCCTGGACGCCCGCGGCCGGCAACGGCGGTTGTCCCGCGCTGCGCACCCACTGCCGCAGCAGCCGCGCGCGGCGCTCGCGCGGCTGCCGTTGCAGCTTGGCGCAGTCGAGCACGCCGGGCGACACCGTGCAGCGCCGCAACGCGTCGTGGTCGGAGGCATCGAGCAGGCGCTGCGCCTGCGCGCTCAATTCGGCGCTGCGTGCGAACGCCGCATCGGCCTGCGGCCAGCGCTGCTGCAGCAGCGGCAGCACGTGCAGGCGGAGGAAGTTGCGGTCGGCCACGTCGCTGGCATTGCTGGGGTCTTCGATCCACTCCAGCCCGTGCGTCGCGGCATGCGCCCGCAGGTCGCTGCGCGGGATCTGCAGCAGCGGGCGCCAGATCGATCCGGCACCGAACGGCGCATGCGCCCGGATCGCCGCCAGGCCATCCACCCCGGAGCCGCGCAGGGCCCGCAGCAGGAAGGTTTCGGCCTGGTCATCGCGGTGATGCGCCAAAGCCAGGTGTTCGCCTTCGCGCAGGACGCGGGCGAACGCTTCGCGGCGGACGTGGCGTGCCGCGGCTTCCAGGCCCGCACCGCTGTCGCGCGGCACCGCCACGCGGATCACCTGCAGGGGAATCGACCAGGCCGTGCAGATCGCCTCGCAGTGCGCCGCCCAACGATCTGCATCGGCCTGCAGGCCGTGGTGCACGTGCACCGCATGCAGGCCGGCGGCGCGCTGCGCGGGTGACTGGGCCAGCCAGTGCAGCAGCACCGTCGAATCCAGTCCGCCACTGAAACCCACCAATACGGGTGCGGGCAGGTCGGGGGCAGGGGGCAGCGCAGTAGGCATCGAATGGGACATGTCAGGCAGAGGGCCAGTATCGTCCCTGGCAGCACTCACCGCCATCACGCAGGCTCATCGGCCAGTGGGATCGGCCACGCGGCGACCCTGTCGGTCGATGTGGAACCACTCGCCGCCTTCCATCGGGGTGTGGCCATCGCCATCGGGCGTGCCGCGCCGGCAGCCGTTGCATACCTGGGCAATGCCATCGGAAAACGGCCAGCCGAAATCGTAGGTGCCCGGTACCGCCTGCGCCAGCGCAGCATCGAAGTAGGCGATGCGCTCGCCCACCCGGCCGCGCAGCAGGCCTTCCTCCACGTAATCCGGGCCGTTGTCCCAAGTGATCACCGCTTGGGTGCGCCCTTGGCGGCTGACGTAGTGGAAGCTGTCCCCGGCGTACACCGCAGCCAGTCCCTGGTTGTCGTAATCGAGCCGGGCACGTGCCGCCGCGTCGAGCGACAGGCGGCCCTGCTCCAGGTGGCAGCCGGCCAGCGGCTGCAACCCGTCTTCCTCGGTCAGCCGCTGGCAGGCCGGCGGCGCGGCGAGGCCCATCGCCGGGGCCAGCAATGCCACCAGCACGCCGGCCCGCCGCATCAGTTGCCTGCGTCCTTGCGCTCGAACGCCTTGGGTGCGGGCAGTTCCACCGGCACGCCCTTGGCGTCGCAGGTGCCGGCATCGCACAGGCGCTGGCGCAGGCGCGGGGTGGCCTGGACGATCATGTGGTAGATCGCGTTCTGTTCCATGGTGCCGCGCACCGCCTTGCTGCCGGGACCACGGGCCCAGATGCCGACATCTTCGCCGCCGTGGCTTTCGCTTTTCATCGGCACCAGCGCTTCCTGCATGTAATCAGGGTGCTCGGTATCCACGTGGGTCAGGTCCGGGCGGCCCTTGGCCGGGTCGAAGCTGCTCGGGTTGTGCGGGTAGGCCTTGGGGCCTGCCGGCTGCTGGTTGGTGGCGCCGGTGAAGCCGGGGCCATTGGCGTAGCTGAGGGTGGTGTAGGGCAGGCCGAGGCCGTCGCGGGCCAGGTCGAGCGCGCCGGCGCCGTCTTCGCCGCCCTTGTCCTTGACCTTGCCCAGGATCGGGTTGCCACGCGCCGGGTAGCCCACGAAGTTGAGCGTGTGCGAGTGGTCGGCGGTGACGATGATCAGCGTGTCCTGGTCAGAGGTGGCCTCCGCCGCCGCACGCACCGCGTCGGACAGCGCCACCGTATCGCTGAGCGCACGGTAGGCGTTGCCGCTGTGGTTGGCGTGGTCGATGCGCGCGCCTTCCACCATCAGCACGTAGCCTTCCTGGTGGCGCGACAGGTTGGCGATGGCCGCCTTGGTCAGTTCGGCCAGGCTGGGCTCGCCGGACGGGTCGTCCTTGCGTTCGATCTCATAGCGCATGTGGTCCGGCTCGAACAGGCCCAGGATCGCCGGGGCGTTGGCGGCGGCCTGCAGCTGCTGCGCGTTCCAGACATAGGCGCCCTGCGGGTGCGCCTGCTTCCATTCGCCGACGAGGCTGCGCCCGTCCAGGCGCAGGCCCACCTTGTCGTCGTACTCCGGGTCGGTCTCTTCCACGTTGGTGAACTGGGCACGACCGCCGCCCAGCGCCACCAGCGGACCTCGCCCGTAACGCGAGGTGTCCAGCAGCTGCTGGGCGATGTCCTTGCAGCCGGCCGCCTTGGCCGCCTCCGGCAGGTCCGCGTCGCTTTCCCAGTTGCGCTCGGGCGAATGGGCGTAGGTCGCGGCCGGGGTGGCGTGGGTGAGGCGCGCGGTGGTCACCACGCCGGTGGCCATGCCGGCGCTGTCGGCCAGCTGCAGCCAGGTCAGCAGGCCCTTGCCCAGGCTGTCGGCGCAGTCGCTGCGGCTGCCGGCGCTGACCCCGATGGCGCCCATGTGGGTCTTCACGCCGGTGGTGATGGCGGTCATGGTGCCGGCCGAATCCGGGGTCTGCGAATCGGTGTTGTAGGTCTTGCTGAACGCGGTGGCCGGGAAGCGCTCCCAGGAGAGCAGGTTCTCTTCGCCCGGGTTGCCGTTGCGCTGGCCCTCGAAGATGCGTGCGGCAGCCACGGTGGTCAGGCTCATGCCATCGCCCAGGAACAGGATCACGTTCTTCGCGCGGCCGTCCATGGCGCCACTGCCGGCGGCACGGGCGGCGCCGCTGCGGTACCACCACTGCGGGGTTTCACCGGCCGGGTGGGCCACTGCCGGTACATCGACCTGAACGGCGCCGGCGTTGGCGCGGGAAGTGGGGGCGGAGGCGGCGCAGGCGCCAAGCAGCAGGGTGGTGGCGAGGGCCGCCACAAGAGGCGTGAAACGGGACATGGACGCGCGTATCTCAATGGTGAAACGGGCGTTCATTATGCAGAACGCCGCAAGGCACGCCGATGACACGCTGATTTGTTTCTGTGCGCCTCGTCCGCAGGGGCGCGTTGGGCTAAGGTGAGGGGCTGTCACCCTCTCCCTGGAATGCTCATGACGCTGGTGTCTGCCTGGCTGCGGATCCCGTTCTGGCAGCGCGTACTTGGCGGCTTCGTGCTCGGCGCGCTGGCCGGCTGGCTGCTTGGCCCCGCCGCCGAAACCTGGTTCGGCCCGCTGGGCGACCTGTACGTCACGCTGATCAAGATGATCGCGGTGCCGCTGGTGTTCTTCGCGGTGATCAACGCCATTTCCTCCCTGCACGGGCAGAAATCCGTGGCGGCGCTGGGCGGGCGCACCTTCCTGTGGTTCATCATCACCGCCGCGCTGGCAGTGGGCATCGGCCTTGCCGTGGGCACCCTGATGCAGCCGGGGACCGGCAACCTCAGCCTGAGCATGGACCACGGCTACACGCCGCGCGAAGTGCCCAGCGTGGTCAAGGTGGTCATGGACGTGGTGCCATCCAACGTGTTCTACGCGCTCACCGGCATCGGCACCAAGGTCAACGCGGCCGGCGAGACGGTGCTGGCGGCGGGGCGCGGTTCGATCCTGCCGGTGATCTTCTTCGCCGGCCTGCTCGGTTTTGCCATGGTCAAGCTGGGCGACAAGGTCGCCGAGGCGCGCAAGCTGACCGGGCAGATGAGCGACATCATGATCCAGGTCACCCGCTTCGTGCTGGAGATGACCCCACTGGGCACCTTCGGCCTGATCGCCGGGCTGGTGGGCAGCTACGGCTTCGAAAAACTGTTGCCGCTGGGCAGCTTCGTGCTGGCGCTGTACGTGGCCTGCGCGCTGCATATCGTGCTGGTGTACGGCAGCCTGCTGCTGGTGCACGGCCTGAACCCGCTCAAGTTCTTCCGCGGTGCCGCGCCGGGCATGCAGGTGGCGTTCGTCAGCTCGTCCAGCTTCGCGGCGATGCCGGCGGCAATGCGTTCGATCACCCACAACCTTGGCGTGAACAAGGACTACGCGTCCTTCGCGGTGCCACTGGGCGCCAGCATCAAGATGGACGGTTGCGGCGCGATCTATCCGGCGCTGTGCGCGGTGTTCATCGCGCAGTACACCGGCGTGCCGCTCACCCCCGAGCAGTATGTGGTGGTGCTGATCGCTTCGGTGCTGGGCAGCTTCGGTACAGCCGGGGTACCCGGTACGGCGGTGGTGATGGCCACGGTGGTGCTGAGCGCAGCCAACCTGCCGCTGGAGACCATCGGCTACCTGTACGCGATCGACCGGATCCTGGACATGATGCGCACCATGACCAACGTCACCGGCCAGATGCTGGTGCCGGTGCTGGTGGCCAAGGAAACCGGGCTTCTCGACCGCGAGGTCTACGACAACCCGTCCACCAACCTGGGCGTGGATGAGGGCGAAGAGCGCACCTCTTAGCACGATCGGTCAGGTCGTCATGCAGCGGGCCGGCGATTGTCGGCCCGTCTGCGTTTGATGACTGCGCACTGTGACATCTGTATCCGACGGTGTAACAACGCTGATACACCTACATGTGAAGTGAGCGTTATCCGCCTTCCTGACGCGCGCACGTTCGTGTTCAGGACGCGTGAACGCCACGCGGGTGTAACACCTGCGTTGCAGTGACAGCGGTCGCTGCCGGCAACATGCCCGCAAACAGGGCCTTTCGGACTTGGCACGATTGCTGCTCCATCCCTCCGCATGTATCGGGAGGTCGCAATGGACAGCGTTCGCGTACGGAGCAAGGCAACGGCGGTGACGTGGCTGCTGCTGGTGATGGTGCTGGCACCGGCAGCGGTGCAGGCCTCAGGCGCACGGCAGGGCGTGAAGCAGCAACCGGGTGAAATCGTGCTGCTGCGGGATGTATCCGCGCGGCCGGCGTATCGGCCCGCTCCCCCGGGCGTGGCCTTGATAGCCGATCCCTCGCCCAAGCGCGAAGTCGCTGGCGCACTGGGCACCTCGACCGGCATGGACGAACTGAGCGACGACGATTACGCCTCGCTGGGCTCCAACACCGGCCTCTCTGCGGGGCACCCGCAGACCACCGTGGAGCGCGTCACCACCAGCACCATCAACAGCACCCTGGGCAAGGCCACCAGCAGCGGTGTGCTGTCGGGCAGCTCGCTCGGCCGCAGCATCGGCGGGCCGATGGGCGCGGTGGGCAACGCCACCCGCGGTATCGGTGACCAGGTGCGCGGTGCGCTGGCGCAATTCCCGCTCGGCCAGCCTGCCGGTGCGCCTGCAGGTGGGCCCGGCAAATGAAGCGCGCCACCTTGCTGCTCTCGCTGGGGCTCTCGCTGGTGCTGCCACTGCCGCTGTACGCGCAGCAGGCAGACGACTACGCCGGCATGCTGGGCTACCTCAACAACACCCGCCTGGAGGGCCGCGCGCTGAGCGGCGCCGACGGCGCCATGGTGGTCAACATGGCCGCCGGCGACCTCAACCTGCAGGCCAACCTGCTGGGTATCGCCAGCGGCGAAAACGCACAGGTCAACATCGCTGCACGCCAACGCCTCGCCGGCAACCGCGTGCGCGCCGATGGCGCGCTGGATGCCAGCGCCAGCATCGGCGGCCAGGCACTGAACGGCGCCAGCGGCGTCGCCATGATCAACCAGGCCAGCGGTATCGGCAACGCGGCGCTCAACGTCGTCACGGCCACGCTGGCGCAACAGGGCATACGCGAGACGAACGACGAGGCCTTGGCCGCGTCGGGGGCACTCGCGTCAGCAGGGGGGCAGGGCACCGCACGTCGCGGTGGTTCCGCCGGAACCCGCAGTGTCGCCGTGGAGGACACCGCACTGCAGGGATTCGACGGCGTTCTGCAACTCAATCAAATCGCGGGTACCGGCAACACCACCGCCAACCAGTTGGGCATTTCGGTGCAGTCCACCCCGTGAGCAGTTCCATCCACCCGATTGACCGTGAAGAGAGAGGGCACCATGAACACCATGAACAAGACGGTACTTGCGCTGGCCATCGCAGTTGCGGCTACCGCATCTGCCTCCGCACAGGACAACCAGAACGCAAGCGCGTTCATCAACCACATCCACAACGTGTGGGAAACCCGCACCAACACCAACACGAACACGAACACCAACCTCAATACCGACGTTGATACCAACATCAACACCGATATCGACACCGATGTCGACACCGACATCACCACCAGCATCGATACCGATATCGATACCAACATCGATACCAACATCCGCAATGACTGGGATTCGCGCACCCGCGTACGCAACAACAGCACCACCAACACCAGCTCCGACACCAGCACCAGGACCACGACCAAGAGCTACAGCGACACCAGCGACGTGAACCACACGCGCAATGTCTCGGTCAACGAAAACGTGCAGAAGAACAGCAACATCCAGGCCGACGAGCGCAAGGAAAAGAACAACCACGGCGTGGACGTGAACCTGGAATCGGACCTGCAGGTGGGTGCGGACGTGCAGTTCCGCGGCCGTCCGACCGTCTCGGGTGACCTGGAAGTGGACTCGGCCGCGATTGCCATCATCGACAACCGCCAGTCGATCACCGACAACGAAGGCGACAACCAGCTGCTCGAGAACAATTCCTCGATCAGCGAAAACGTGGCGCAGGACGCGTCGGGCAACCTCGGCTTCAACACTGCCGCCGGCGACAACAATGCCCAGGACAACGCCGCCTCGCTGTCCGCCGCCGATGCTTCGTTCACCTTCGGCATGTCCGATGCGCAGGTGTACGTGAACCAGTACGGCGCCGGCAACACCACCACCAACGAAGGCGTGGTCAACAACTCCAGCCTCAGCGGCAACGCCTTCCGCGGCGCCACCGGCAACATCGGCGTGAACAGCGCCGCCGGCAACAACAACGAGCAGAAGAACGCCCTGGCTGCGTCGGTGTCCACCGCCCGCATGGCCACCGCGAGCATCAGCTCGAACCAGGTGTCCACCGGCAACAGCGTGTCCAACGAGGGCTACGTGAAGGCCATGCGTGACACCACCCAGGTCACCCTGCGTGGCAACGTCCGGGGCGGTACTGCAGCCATCGGCGTGGGTGGTTACGCCGGTCGCGGCAATGCCTACCAGAAGGAAAACTTCTACCCGGATACCTGGAGCGGCTCGTCGCATACCGGTGGCAACCAGACCGGGCACATCGACCTGGATGCTGACGCCCAAGGCGCCACCGACAACCCGTACAACGAAGGTGCGGGCGGTCTCGCCTTCGACACCGACGAGCGCGGCGTTCTGGCGTACGGTGAAGTGGGTTATGCCGATCTGCAGGCCAGCCTGAGCGGTACCGTGGCCACCACCCGCTGGGTCGTGGAACGTGCCGAAAACAACGCTTCGCTGTCGGGTGACTCGTTCCGCGGCGCCAGCGGCAACATCGGCGTGAACGTCGCAGCCGGCACCGGCAACCTGCAGGCCAACAGTCTGGCCCTGGCCGTGGCCCAGCCGTCCACTGGCGGCAACCCGGGCGGCGGTGGCGGCGAGTAACGCTGTCCGTTTTCGCAGGCAACACGCGTTGAGCGCAACAAACCCGGCCATCCGCCAATGGCCGGGTTCCCCGGGAGCCCCTGTTCCATCCTCCCCCTTTGGGGCAGGGGCTCCTTCCTTCTTCCGGAGCCATGCCGATGTGGTCGACCCGAGCCCTGTGCTGCGCGTTGTCGCTGTTGATCCTGCCGGTGGGCGCCTCGCGCGCCGGTGATGTGTCCTTCAGCGGCGTGCTGCCCAATGGCGCGGTGTACTCCCAGCGCGTGGAGAGCATGCAGGAACGGCGCTTCCGCAACGTGGTGCGCCAACACACCGATTACAGCTGCGGCGCGGCCGCTTTGGCCACGATCCTGCGTTATGCCTACCACCTGGACGCGGACGAAGGCACGGTGATCGAAGGAATGATGGGGGTGTCGGACCCTGAACTGGTCCACCAGCGTGGCTTCTCGCTGCTGGACATCAAGCGTTACGTGGAATCGATGGGCATGCGTGGGCGCGGCTACCGCGTCAACGAAGAGCGCCTGCGCTCGCTGCGCGTGCCCGGGTTGGTGTTGATGGATGTGCGTGGCTTCCGCCACTTCGTGGTCCTCAAGCAGGTCCGCGGTGACGTGGTGGACGTAGCGGACCCGATCCTGGGCAACCGCAGCATACCCGTCAACGAATTTCTCGAATCATGGCCGTCGCGCGCCGTGTTCGTCGTGATCGGTACCGATTTCGACCGCAACACCGTGTTGCTGCAGCCCGGCGAACAGCCCAGTGCGCGTTCGCTGTATGCACGGCAGGGCCCGATCACCGACGCGGAACTGGTGGATTTCGGTTTCACCCATGCCGATCTGTTCTAGGAGGCACCATGAACATCGCAAACTGGACGCACAGTGCATTGCTCGTCGCGCTGCTCGGGGTCGCCCCGGTACACGCCGCCGATGCACCCAAGGCGCAGGAGCAGGGACGCCCCGGCAAGGGATTGAGCGAAATCCCCGACCCGGAACTGAAATTGATGCGTGGCCGCTACACCGTCAACGGCAATGCCGTGGCCTGGTTCGGCGTGACCATGGTTTCGCAATGGCAGGCCGGCAACCAGTCCGCACAGAGCGCGCTGACCCTGGGCATGGATTTCAGCCATGGCGGCAACACGCCCAAAGTGAGCTTCACGCCCAGCGTCACCGTCACCGCGGCCGACGCGCCGCTGCCGGAGACCCCGGGGCGCAGCGTGGATTCGAGTGGCCTGCAGAACGTGGCCGGGCTCACCCAGAGCATCCAGGTGGCCGGTGACAACAACGTGGCCAGCAACGCCACCCAGTTGAACGTGCGCGAAGGCACCGCACCCACCACCACCGAACAGAGCGCCCCGCAGGCCAGCGCGCAGCAGGGCGGCGTGAGCGCCGTGGCCCAGCAGGACGGCAACAGCGCCAGCGTGCAGCTGCAGATCCAGGGCGTGGGCCAGGTCCAGCAATGGATCCGCAACGGCAGCGTCGGCCAGAGCATCGCCGTGGCCAGCGATGGCCAATCGGCCAGCAACCGCATGCAGATCGACCTGGTGCGGCAGACCCTGGCCAACAGCGCGTCGCTGAACCAGAACGTGGCCCAGGCGATGAACCTGGTACGCGGCGTAGGCATGGGGCCCGGCCAGTAACACCGGCCGGGTGGGGGGAACGACACCAGAACGCAGGGCAAGGAAATGCACACCTCGATATGCACGACACCGCTGGCGCTGGCGGCGCTGGCACTGACCGCGTCAGCTGCGGCAAACGCCCAGGACGCACCGGCCGCCCCGGCAGACGAAGCAGACGTAAAAGCACTCATCCAGCAGCTGGAGACGCTCAAAGCCAACTACGCCCAGGAAGTGCGCCGGCTGCGCGAACTGGACATGCAGGTACAGGCCATGCAGGCCCGCCTGAGCGGCAAGACCGCACCGCTGGCCGGCGCCGCCCCGCCCGAACCGCTGCCCTCGAGCACCCCCGCCGCACCGCCGACCGGCGATGGCTACGCCAGCACCGCCGCCGAAGCGCAGCAGGCCAAAGAGGCCTCGCGCCGCAGCGTCGACGACGTCAAACAACAGACCTCGACCCTGTTCACCCGCCGCTTCACGCTGGAAAACAGCCTCAGCTACGCACGCTACGACCGCAAGCAGCTGACCCTCAACGGCTTCCTCGCCCTCGACGCGATCTTCCTCGGCAACATCGCCATCGAAAACGTCGAGTCCGACACCCTCACCTACAACCTCGCCGCACGCTGGGGCCTCACCCCGCGCCTGGCCCTGAACCTGGACGTGCCCTACCTGGCCCGCAAGACCGTCTTCCAGAAGGGCGGCGCCGGCGGCTCGGCGGCGGCCATCGCCCAGGAAGAAACCACCGGCAACGGCATCGGCGACATCAGCCTTAGTGCCAACTACAAACTGTTCTCCGAAAAAGGCCGCTGGCCCGAAACCGTGTTGACCGTCGGCGCCACCGCCCCCACCGGCCGCGAACCCTACGGCCTGAGCTGGAAAGTGCTCGAGCGCGACGACGACGACTTCATCCGCTTCGCCGTGCCCGAACAGCAACCCACCGGCAACGGCGTCTGGCAGGCCAACGTCGGCCTGTCGGCGGTCAAGACCGCCGACCCGGCCATCCTGTTCGCCAACCTCGGCTACATCCACTCGTTCGAAAACAGCTTCGACGACCTCGACGCCAACCCCGATACCGTCAACCCCGGTGACGTCAAACTCGGCGGCTCGTACTACTTCGGTGCCGGCGTCGCGTTCGCCTTCAACGAACGCACCAGCCTGAGCATCTCCTTCAGCGACAAGCTCAGCGCCCGCGCCTCCACCCGCTTCAAGGGCGGGCAGTGGGTCAAGATCGTCGGCAGCGACGCCAACGCGGCCACGCTCAACCTGGGCATCACCTACGCACTCAATCAGAACACCACGATCGTGAGTCTGCTGGGCATCGGCCTGACGCCGGATTCGCCGGACTTCACCCTGGCCTTCAAGGTGCCGTACATCCTGTAACGCGCGTATCGACCAACGGTCGATACCTACCGCGGCCATGGTGACGGCCGGCCAACGGAAGGCGTCAGCGAAGCCCCAGCTTTTCCCATGGCCACCGACCCGATGTCGAAGGGTCGGCGGGGGTGGGTTTGCGGGACCGTAGAGCGCCATGGATGGCGCGAACGAGTCTACACGGACGTACTTGCGGCGTGTCCCGCAAACCCGCACCCGCCGGCCCAAAGCCCGTACGTTCGCAAACCAAGGCGTTTGACGTTAGCGCAACTCACGCAGAGCGAGTTGATGCTTGCGGCAGAGGCGATACACGGTAACGCGGGACACCTGCATGGTGCGGGCACACGCAGTGATGTTGAACGCGTTGTCGCGCAGGGCCTGCAACAAGGCGTCGCGCTCGGCCGCCTGGCGCGCATCGTGCAGCAGCCGCTGCGGCATCTCCACCTGCGGTGGCAGCAGCTCCAGATCGGCCACGTTGATCAGCTCGGCCTCGCTCACGATCGCCGCCCGCTGCACCCGGTTCAACAGCTCGCGCACATTGCCCGGCCAGTTGAACCGCAGCAGCGCCTGCGCCGCTTCCGTCGTGAACCCGCGCGCGCGCGTCACGTGCCGTCGGCGGAAACTGGCCAGGAAATGCTCCGCCAGCAGCACGATGTCGCTGCCGCGGTCGCGCAGCGCCGGCATCGGCAAGCGCAGCACATTGAGCCGGTAGAACAGATCGCGGCGGAACTGCCCGCGCTCCACCGCCTGCTCCAGATCAATGTGCGTTGCCGCCACCACCCGTACATCCACCGCCAGCGGGTGATTGCTGCCCACCCGCTCGATCGTGCCTTCCTGCAGCACCCGCAACAGGTTCGTCTGCGCATCCAGCGGCAGGTCGCCGATCTCGTCAAGGAACACCGTGCCCCCGCTGGCCGTCTCGAACAGGCCCAGCCGACGCGTCGCCGCACCGGTGAACGCCCCGCGCTCATGCCCGAACAGTTCCGACTGCACCAACGCCGCCGGAATCGCCCCGCAGTTCACCGCCAGGAATGGCCGCGCATGCCGCGGTGACAGCGCATGCAGTGCCTGCGCCGCCAGCTCCTTGCCGGTGCCCGTTTCGCCCGTGACCAGCACCGGCAGTTCCACCGGCGCGAACTTGCGCAACGCCGCCCGTGCCACCTGCAGCACCGCACTGTTCCCGACGAGTGCCTGTGCACCGGCCGGCGAACGCGTCTCGTCGCCGTCCGCCAGGTGCTGCAGCCGCTGTACCAGGCTGGAGAGATCCAGCGGCGCCGTGAACGTCTCCACACAGCCCGCCAGCAGCGACTGCAGCGGCGGCGGCGTGGGGTAGGGCCCGGGCGGCAGGATCGCCAGCACGCGCATGTGCCGGTGCTGCTCCAGCAGCGCCTGCAGGTGCTCCACGTTGCCGGGGGCCGCCCCGCGCAGGTCCAGCAGCCCGACCACCACGTCGCTGCCGCGCATGCCGATGGCCACGCATGCATCGCTGGCCACCCCGCGCACCTGCCACCCTTCCGCTGCCAATGCGGCGCGCTCGGCCGCGTGTGGTTGCCCAAACCAGATCACACACCGGGCCGGAAATTCAGGGACTGCCGCCATGCGTCACCTTTACTGGAAAGATCCCGGGCGGTGTCTACTGGTCGGCGTGACCCCGGCGAGCCGCCCCACGCCGGAGTCAACAACCCCTGCCGAAGCCGGCCTGGGCTGGTCGCACGCACTTGGAATTGCTCGAACGACAGTAGGGACAACGCCGGTTGCCCCCGTTACCGGCCACCGGCGCCCATAACGAAAAAGGCCGCTGCACGGGGCAGCGGCCTTCAAATGGCGGGGCGGGCCGGCCGGCTCAGAGCTCGACGCGGCGGGCCTGCATGAACTTGCCGCTCCAGTAACCCGAGACCAGGCTGTCCACGCGGACGTCCTTGCCGGTGCTGGGGGCGTGCAGGAAGCGGCCTTCGCCCACGTAGATGCCCACGTGGTCGACCCGGCCCCTGCGGCCGAAGAACACCAGGTCACCGGCCGCCAGCGCGTTGCGGTCGTTGATCAGCTCGGCTTCACCGTCATGGGCCATTTCACGCGAGACGCGCGGCAGGTCGATGCCCAGCGCGGTCTTGAACACGTAGCCGACCAGGCCGCTGCAGTCGAAACCGCTGTCCGGCGAGGTGCCGCCCCAACGGTACGGAGTGCCCAGCAGCGTCATCGCACGGCGCAGCAGCGACTGCACCTTGCCGTTGTCGGCGGCCCCACCGACCACGACGCCATTGGCGCCGGAGCTGGCATCGTAGTTGGCCAGCAGGCGGCTCAGGTCGCCGGCGAACATCGCCGAGCGGTCCATGAGCGGAATGGTGTCGTTGGCCGCCAGGTGCGGAAGCAGGGCGGCGAGGGTGGCACTGGCAGCGGCATCGGCCTTGCTGCGGGCCGGCGCGTCGGCCTTGGGCTTGGCGGCGGCGGGGATCTCGGTGGCGGCTGCGGTGGCAACCGGAGCAGCATCGACGGCGGTCGTCGGTGCCGTCTGCGCCCAGGCCGGAAGGCTGGCCAGGCAGAGGGCGAAAGCGAGAAGAGCGGGGCGGGCAGTGCGCCGGAAAGTGGCGGTCTGGCCTTGGCACGTCAGGTCGGCTGTCGTCACGCGGCGGTCACTGAATAAAAACGATGGGTGATGATGCCGTGTAAGACGTGTGATTTGGTACAAATTTCGTTAAAGTTTCGTTTATATGAACGTGATAGAGGTCACATTTTTAGACCTTTGCCCTGTTCATTTCAGTGAAGGACGCGTTTCGCCCCTGTGTAGTGCTGCTTCCAGTAGGTGCCGCCGAGCGAATCCAGCCGGACCGTTCCGCCGGTGCTCGGGGCATGCACGAAGCGCCCTTCGCCCACGTAGATGCCGACGTGGAAGACGTTGCCGCGGTCGCCGAAGAACACCAGATCGCCCGGTGCCAGCCGCTGCGGATCGATCTTCGGTCCCTGCACCGCCGCCAGGTCGCGCGAAGTCCGGGGCAGCTTCAGGTCCAGCATTTCCCGGTACACGTAGGCCACCAGCCCGCTGCAGTCAAAGCCCGACTCGGGGGTGTTGCCGCCGTAGCGGTAGGGCGTGCCGACCAGCCCGATGGCGCGCATCAGCACCGCATTGGCCGCCTGCGGGTCGCTGGGTACCACCGTCGGCCAGACCTGGGTGGAGGCGGCCGGCGCACTCGGGCGGGTGGTCTTGCCGCCGCCGCAGGCGGCCAGCAGGGCCAGGGCAAGCACGGCGGCAACCCGGGCAACAGAGCGGTTCAAGCGCGGAACTGGCGTCATGTGCGTGATGTCCGGATAATGCGCGGCCTCAGAAGGCCGTCATGATGGCGGCGTACTTGGCGGGCGACAACCCGTCCCACCCGTCTGCCCTGGCAGCCTCAGCACAAGAGTTCCGCATGAAGATCGAAAAAGACCGCGTCGTCCGCTTCCATTACACCGTCGCCGAGCAGGGCCAGGAGCCGATCGAGAGCTCCAGGGACCGTGACCCGCTGGCGATCCTGATTGGCCACGGCAACATCATCCCGGGACTGGAAGCCGCCATGCTCGACAAGGAAGCCGGCGCCTCCTTCGAGGTCGATGTGAAGGCCGCTGATGCCTATGGCGAGCGCAAGGAAGGCCTGTCCCAGCGCGTGCCGAAGAAGCACTTCGGTGACACCCGCCTGGTGAAGGGGCAGCAGGTCGTGCTGCAGACCAACTTCGGCCCGCGCGCCGTGACCGTTGAAAAGGTCGGCATGAGCGTGGTCGACGTGGACCTCAACCACCCGATGGCCGGCAAGGACCTGCACTTCTCGGTCGAGATCGTCGACGTGCGTGAAGCTGCTGCCGAAGAACTCGAGCACGGCCACGTGCACGGCGACGGCGGCCACCAGCACTGAGTGCAGGCCACCGTATGAGGCAACGGCCCGCTTCGGCGGGCCGTTGCGTATCTGCAGCCCCGAAATGCCGGGCGGCCTGCGTGCTGCGGCGGCATACTGTCCGCCCTGCCAAGCGAGTCGCCCGTGAAGCCTGTTTCCCCCACGCTGCAGCCGGTGGCTGCCGGCGACCGCATCGAAGTCATCGACATCCTGCGCGGGGTCGCGCTGCTGGGCATCCTGTTGATGAACATGGAAGCGCTGAGCGGTCCGCTGGACCTGGCCTTCACCGGCATCGACCCGCACTGGCAGGGGCTGGACTACTGGGTTGATGCCGCCGTCTACGTGCTGGTGCAGGGCAAGTTCTTCACCCTGTTCTCGCTGCTGTTCGGCGCCGGCTTTGCGATCATGGCGCAACGTGCCGAAGCGGCGCGCCGCGACTTCACGACCTTCTACCTGCGCCGCAGCGGCGGGCTGCTGTTGATCGGCCTGTGCCATGCGTTGCTGGTGTGGTCCGGCGACATCCTGGTGATCTACGCGCTGGTGTCGTTGCCGCTGCTGGCCACGCGCGAAGCGCCGCAACGCTGGCTGCCGGCGATGGGCGTGGCCACCTACCTGTGTGCGGCGGCGATGATGCTGCTGCTGGGCGCGATGCTGGGCCTGGTCGGACAGGTCGAAGGCGATGGCGGCGCCCTCGGCTCGGCCATGGCGCAGGGCCAGCAGACCGTCGAACTGCAGCGCCAGGCGTATGGCCATGGCAGCTTCGGCCAGGCGGTGGCGCAGCGGGCCAGCGATCTGGGCACGGCCCTGTCCGGGGCGCTGATCATCGGCCCGGAAGTGCTGGGCATGTTCCTGCTCGGCAGCTGGTTCGCACGCAGTGGCGCGCTGGCCGACCCGGCGCGGTTTGAGCGCCTCTACCGATGGTTGCGGCGCGGCGCGCTGCCGGTTGGACTGCTGTTGATGATCATCAGCGCGAGCTGGGTGCCGTACCTGGCGCCCGGCACGTTCACCCCCACCACCGGCGCGGCGTATGCGCTGTCGTCGGTGGCCAGCCTGTTGATGTGCCTGGGCTACCTGGCCTGGATCGTGCACTGGCGGGACCGCCTGCGCGTGCTGGCGCCGATGGGGCGGATGGCGCTGACCCAATACATCCTGCAGTCACTGGTCTGCACCTGGCTGTTCTACGGCTACGGGCTGGGTGCGTTTGAAACAATGCCGCGTGCCTGGCAGGTTCCGTTCGCGGTGGCGCTGTTCGCATTGCAGGTGCTGCTCAGCCATGCGTGGCTGCGCCATTTCCGGTTCGGGCCGCTGGAGTGGATCTGGCGCGCGATGACCTACGGGCGTTGGCCAGCGTTGCGCCGATGAAACGATTCAGGCCGCGTCGTCACGTTTGAATCGCGACGTGGCGTGGCATGCTGGCGCCCATGACAACGCATTACGACTACGATCTGATCGTGCTGGGCGGTGGCTCCGGTGGCCTGGCCGCCGCCTTCCGCGCAGCGCAGCACGGCAAGCGGGTGGCGATGCTGGAACCCGGTGAACTGGGCGGTACCTGCGTCAACGTGGGCTGCGTGCCGAAGAAGGCGATGTGGCTGGCGGCCGACCTTTCCGGGCGGATCGGCCTCGCTGCGGCGATGGGCTTCGCTGTACCGGCGCGACCGGCGCTGGACTGGAAGGAACTGGTGGTGCATCGCCAGGCCTACATCGCCAACATCCATGCCAGTTACCTCAAGCGCCTGAACGACAGCAACGTGGTGCGTGTGCCGCGCAAGGGCAGGCTGCTGGATGCGCATACGGTGGAATGCAGCGATGGCATCCGCATCAGCGGGGAACACGTGCTGCTCGCCACCGGTGCCCACCCGCAGCGCCCGGACATTCCCGGCGCCGAACTGGGCTCGGTGTCCGACGACTTTTTCAACCTGTGCGGCGCCCCCGGGCGCGTGGCGATCGTCGGTGGCGGTTACATCGCCGTGGAACTGGCCGGCCTGCTGCAGGCACTGGGCAGCCGCGTGACGTTGCTGGTGCGCGGCGAACGCCTGCTGGAGCGCTTCGACGCCGAGCTGACCGCACAGTTGGCCGAGAACCTGCGCCATCAGGGCGTGCAGCTGCACTTCAATTACCGGCTGCGCGAACTGCGGCGCGAGGGCGATGATCTCATTGCCTACGGCCACGACGGCCCGGCCGAACCGCGCTTCGACCAGGTGTTCTTCGCGACCGGTCGACGTGGCAACAGTGCCGGGTTGGGACTGGAGGCACTGGGCATCGTGGTCGGTGACAAGGGCGAGGTCGAGGTTGACGACTGGCAGACCACGGCGGTGCCCAGCGTGCACGCGGTGGGCGATATCGCGGGCAAGGTGGGCCTGACCCCGGTGGCCATCGCCGCCGCCCGCAAGCTGATGGACCGCCTGTTCGGCGGACAGCCGCAGGCGAAGATGGATTATCAGAACATCGCCAGCGTGGTGTTTTCGCACCCGGCACTGGGCGCGGTGGGCTTGAGCGAAGAAGAGGCGCGCGCCCGTCACGGTGACGTGCGCATCTACCGCACCAATTTTCGACCGATGCTGCAGGCGCTGGCCGACGGCACCCAGCGCAGCCTGTTCAAACTGGTCTGCGTGGGCGAAGAGGAGCGGGTGGTAGGCGTACACCTGCTCGGCGAATCGGCCGACGAGATCCTGCAGGGTTTCGCGGTCGCGGTGAAAATGGGCGTCACCAAGGCCCAGCTCGACGACACCGTCGCCATCCATCCGACATCGTCGGAAGAGGTGGTGTTGATGCGCTGAGGCGTATCAACACCGCCTGGGTAGCTGCCGACCGTTGTTCGGTAGACATCCACTGATGCGACAATGCGTGGGATGTCGCACGCGCTTCCCACCTCCTCCCCACGCCTTGCCACCTCCGGCATCCTGCTCGCCGCCGTCGGTGCGGTAGCCGCCTCCGGCAAGGCCGTGATCGTCAAACTGGCCTATCGCCACGGCGTGGACGCCACCACGCTGCTGGCATTGCGCATGCTGATGGCGTTCCCGTTGTTCGCATTGCTTGCAGTGTGGTCGGCCCGCCGCGCCACCGCCTTGTCCTGGGCCGACCGGGGCCGGGTGGTGTGGCTGGGCTTCACCGGCTACTACCTTTCCAGCCTGCTCGACTTCCAGGGACTGCAGTACATCAGCGTGACCCTTGAACGGCTGATCCTGTACCTCAATCCCACCTTGGTGCTGCTGATCAGCCTGGTGCTGCTGAAAAAGAAGCCCGGGCGCTGGCAGGTGGCCGCGCTGGTACTCAGCTATCTCGGCGTGCTGCTGGCCTTCGGCCACGACCTGCAGCTGGAAGGCGGGCGCATCGTGCTGGGCAGTGCGCTGGTGTTTGCCAGCGCGCTCAGCTACGCGCTGTACCTGTTCGGCAGCGGCCAGGTGGTGGCGCGGATCGGCGCGATCCGGCTCACCGCCTATGCCAGCTGCGTGGCCTGCGTGTTGTGCGTGCTGCACTTCGCGGTCCTGCACCCGCTGCCGGTGCTGTTCCAGCAGCCGGTGCCGGTGTACTGGCTGTCGCTGGTCAACGCGACGGTCTGCACGGTGCTGCCGGTGCTGGCGATCATGCTGGCGGTGAAGCGGATCGGCTCGTCGCTGGCCGCGCAGGTGGGTATGCTCGGGCCGGTATCCACCATCGTGATGAGTCTATGGCTGCTCGACGAACCCATGGGCCCCTGGCAGATCCTGGGGACGGCGCTGGTGCTGGTCGGCGTGCTGCTGGTCAGCCGCGTGCGCGCCTGAAGAAATCCGCGTCGCCGGCCGACGACGCGGTGGACGCTGCCGCGCAGGCGCGCGAGCGCATCCTGGCGGTGATCCGGGCCATTCCGCGCGGGCAGGTGATGGGCTACGGCCACGTGGCCGCCAAGGCCGGGCTGCCGGGCCGGGCACGACTGACCGCACGGGTGCTGGGCATGAACGACGATCCGGACCTGCCTTGGCACCGGGTGCTGCGCTCGGACGGGCGTATCGCGATGCCGGAAGGCTCGCGCGGCTGGCGCGAGCAGAACCAGCGGCTGCGCGCCGAAGGGGTGGTGATGGAGCGCGGTCGGGTCAAGCACATGCCGCGTGGCAGCGGCGATGACCTGGACGCGGCGGTGTGGGGACCGGGCTAGCCCGTTATGATGGGCGCGGTTCCAAAGGATGCCTCCATGTTCCCGCGACTGCCCACCGTCACCAAGGCACTGTTGATCGCCAACATCGTGCTGTTCCTGCTGCAGCAGCCGTTCCTGCTCGGCAACGGCACGTTCGAGCCGTTCATGCTGCAACCGCTGCGCGGTGGCTTCGACCCGTTCTCGCCGGGTGGCAATTTCCAGCCGTGGCAGCTGCTCACCTATGGGTTCCTGCATGGCAGCTTCGGGCACCTGTTCTTCAACATGCTGGCGCTCTTCATGTTCGGTGCGCCGCTGGAGCAGACCTGGGGCGAGAAGCGCTTCCTGACCTACTACCTGGTGTGCGTGGCCGGTGCCGGCCTGTGCCAGCTGGCCGTGGGCGCCATGATCGCCGACCCGGCCACCGTGCTGGGCGCATCCGGCGGCGTATTCGGCCTGTTGCTGGCCTACGGCATGCTGTTCCCCAACCAGCGCGTGATGCTGCTGTTCCCGCCCATTCCGATGAAGGCGCGCACCTTCGTCATCGTGTTCGGCGTGATGGAACTGGTGCTCGGCGCCACCGGTTGGCAACCGGGCGTGGCCCACTTCGCCCACCTGGGCGGCATGTTGTTCGGCTGGCTGCTGATCCGCTACTGGCGGGGGCAGCCGCCCTTCAACCGGCGCCCGCCGGGTGGCCCGAAGCGGCCCAACCACCTGCGCAGCGTGAAGTGATCCGGTAGAACAGCATTGGCCAGGGAGGGCGCACGCATGAAGATCCTGATTCTGGGCGGGTATGGCGTCTTCGGTGGACGACTGGCCCGGTTGTTGTCGGACCTGCCGGACACCGAGCTGTTGATCTGCGGCCGCAACCTGGACGCTGCCCAGGCGTTCTGTGCCAGCTACGCCGGTGCGCCGCGCGTGCACCCGGTGGTGGTGGAGCGGCAGCGCATTGAAGCCGTGCTTGGGGCCGAACAGCCCGCACTGGTGGTGGATGCCTCCGGACCCTTCCAGGACTATGGCGAACACCGCTATAACGTGATCGAGGCATGCATCGCAGCAGGCATCGATTACCTCGACTTTGCCGACGCGGCCGATTTCGTGTTCGGCGTGGCCCGGTTCGATGCGCAGGCGAGGGCGGCCGGTGTTTTCGTGCTGTCCGGGGTCAGCAGCTTCCCCGTCCTGACCGCAGCGGTGCTGCGCGAGATGGCGCAGCGCATGGACCTGGTATCCGTTGAGGGGGGTATCGCACCATCACCGTATGCGGGCATCGGTCTGAACGTGATGCGCGCGGTGGTGGGCTATGCCGGGGCGCCGGTGAAGCTGCAGCGCGATGGCCAACCTGGTCATGGGCGCGGCCTTGCAGAAAGCAGGCGGTTCACCATTGCGGTGCCGGGCCGGCTGCCGCTGCGCAACCTGCACTTCTCGCTGGTGGACGTGCCCGACCTGCAGGTGATTCCGCCCGAACATCCGACCCTGACCGACATCTGGATGGGCGCCGGCCCGGTGCCGGAGGTACTGCACCGCGTGCTCAACCTGCTGGCCAGGGCGCGTGCGCGCTTTACCCTGCCGTCGCTGGAGCCGCTCTCGCCATTGTTCTACCGCGTGTTGAACCTGATGAAGTTTGGCGAGCACCGCGGTGGGATGTACGTGCGTGCGCAGGGCATGCGCGACGGGGCGCCCACCACGCTGAGCTGGCACCTGCTCGCCGAAGGCGATGACGGCCCTTACATTCCGTCCATGGCGATCGAAGCGGTGATCCGCAAGCTGCTGGCGGGTGAGCGGCCGTTGCCCGGTGCGCGGCCCGCGACCCGGGCGCTGGAACTTACCGACTACCACGCGCTGTTCGAGGGGCGCGCGATCCACACCGGTTTCCGCAGCGACGATGCCGGCGCCAGCCTGTACCGGCAGGTGCTGGCCAGTGCCTACGATGCGCTGCCTGCGCAGGTGCAGGCGCTGCACGACACGTCCGGGCAGCACCGCTGGAGCGGTACGGCGCAGGTGCGTCGTGGCACCGGGTTGGTGTCACGCCTGGTGGCGGCGGTGATCGGTTTTCCGAAAGCGGGCGCCGATGTACCGGTCACCGTGACCTTCATGCCGGAGCAGGGCATCGAGCGCTGGACGCGGGATTTTGGCGGGCGCAGGTTCACCTCGTGGCAACGGCGCGGGGCAGGGCGCAACGATGCGCTGCTGGTGGAGCGCTTCGGGGTGATCGAGGTCGCGTTGGCGCTGGTGGTGGAAGGCGATCGTTTGATGTTGGTGCCTCGCCGCTGGTCCTTCCTGGGCGTGCCGCTGCCGAAGGCGCTGCTGCCCAGGGGCACCACGTTCGAAACCGAAGTGGACGGCCGGTTCGTGTTCAACGTGGAGATCGCCGCACCCGGGGTGGGGTTGATCGTGAATTACCGGGGCTGGCTGCAGCCCGACGCGTAGAGCCACGCCCTGCGTGGCTTTGCAGTGCCCGGCGAAGTGCAGCCAGGCAGGGCGTGGCTCAACGTGCATGAAAAAGGGCGCCCTTGGGGGCGCCCTCATTCAATCCCTCAACGTTTCGCTCAGCGCCAGATCTTGATCTGGTCGCTGTCCACGCGCTGCATCGGCTGTCCCGGCTTGCAGCTGAAGGTGGCACCGAAGGCGGGCAGGTTGGACAGCGGCACGTTGGTGCGCCACTTGCCCGGGGCCAGCGTGTCCGCGGTCAGCCGCTGCGCGGCTTCGCCCGGCGAGAGCTGCTGCGGCCACAGGCTGGCCCAGGCGCGGAAGAAGCCCTGCTGCGCGGCCGGCTTGGCGGCAGGTTCGGCCGACTGGTAGGCCGCCCATGCCAGTTCCACGCCGGCCAGATCGGCCAGGTTCTCTTCGCGGGTCAGTTCGCCATTGACCTTGGCCCCCTTCACGCCGGGGAAGTCCAGGCTGCTGTACTGCGCAGCCACACGGTTGCCCAGCAGGTTCCAGGCGGTCTTGTCGGCCGGGGTCCACCAGCTGCGCAGTTCGCCCTTGGAATCGACCAGGGCACCCTTGGCATCGATCGCACGGTTCAGTTCGTGGGCAACCAGCGCGCCGAAGCTGCCGTACTTGTCGGCGTTGTCGGCCTTGGCATTGAACACCGGGCCCTGCAGCACGGCGGCGGTGACGATCAGGCGGTTCTGCGCGATGTCGTAGGCCAGTGCCGGCTGCTGCGGCAACACATCCCAGCGGCGGTCGGCGTTGCCTTTGCCGATGCGCTTCATTTCTTCGCGATGGCGCCAGGTGGAGGCGATCAGCATGTTGCCGCCGAAGCTGCCTCGGCCCATCGGCTGCACGCTGTAATCGAGGTCGCGCAGCGGCGTGCCGATCTCGATCTTCAGCGCGGCCAGCTTGGCCTGTGCTTCGGTCTTGGCTTCCGGGCTCAGCCAGCCGCTGGCCTTGACCGCCTCGATCTGGGTTTCGCGGATCTTGTCGACGATCACGGCGGCCTGGCGGCGATCGTCGGCCGACAGGTAACGTGCGGCATATTCACGGCCGACCATCGGGCCGGCGGCCACGTTCATCGCATCCAGCACCTGCTCCCAGCGGGCCGGGGCGATGGTTTCGCCACGGATCACGCGGCCGCGGAATTCAAACTCCGCATCGCGGTAGGCCTTGGACAGGTAGGGGGCCATGGCATCGCCCACGCGCCAGCGCAGATAGGCCTTCCACTGGTCCGGCTTGATCCGGGTGACCATGCCGTCGAGCGCCTTGAACAGCTCCGGGTCGGACAACGAGACCAGGTCGTCGTTGACGCCCTGCGCCTTCAGGAACGCATCCAGCTGCAGGTTGCGGAAGCGGCTGTTGAGTTCCTTGGTGGAAATCGGCGCGTAGTTGTTGAACGGGTTGTTGATGCCGGCCAGCGACTGCGCATTGCGCGCCAGCTCGGTTTCCAGCGCGATCACCGCCTGCGATTCGGCCTCCAGCTTGTCGGCCGGGGTGCCGGTCAGGGCCAGGATCTGCTTCACGTACGCACGGTAACGGCCCATCAGCGCCACGGTATCGGCGTCGGTGCGGGTGTAGAAGGCCGGGTCGGGCAGGCCCATGCCGCCCTGCATGAAGTAGCCGATGTGGCGATCCAGCGCCTTCAGGTCCACGTCCGGGGCGAAGTTGAAGGCCACCGGGATGCCGACCTGGTGCAGCGCGGCAATCGAGGCCGGCACATCCTTGGCCTTCTTGATGGCGTTGATGCGGGTCAGCAGCGGCGCGATCGGGGCCGAGCCGTCGGCTTCCACGGCCGCTTCATCCAGGCCGCTGGCCCAGAAGTCGCCCAGCAGCTTCTGCACGTTGCCCTGCGGTGCCTTCATCGCGCCATCCAGCAGCTCGCGCTGCTGCACGCGGGTACGCTCGGCGAGCTGGCCAATGGCGGTGGTGGCACCGGTCTGCGGCACCGGGTTGGCCTTCAGCCAGCCGGCATTGGTGGCGTCATGGAAGTCGCTGCACTGCGCGCTCACGGCGGGCGCACGGCTGGCGGCCTTCTTCTTCGGGGCGGCGGAGGCGTCGGTGACGACCAGGGTGGCCAGGCCCAGGCCTAGGGCGATGGCAAGCGGACGAAGGTTGGGCATGCGAAACAAATCCAGGAGGATTGAAGACCGCGGAACTATAGCAAGCCCGCATGAAAACGCGGCATTCACCGACGCCGACGGAAGCCCCGGCCGTTGGCCGGCAACCGGGCAAACAAAAAGGCCCGGGAAAATCCCGGGCCCCTCTGCTTCACGCCACCGCGTGAACGATTACCAGATCACCACCTGCTTGTCGCCGGCGCGCACCATCGGCGTACCCGGCTTGCACTCGAACGCGGCCGCGAAGGTCGGCAGGTTCGACGGCGCGCCCATGGCACGGAACGCAGCCGGGGCGTGCGGATCGGTGGCCAGGCGGACCTTGGCGTTTTCCGGGGTGTACTTGGTGCGCCACACGGTGGCCCAGTTGAAGAAGAAGCGCTGGTCGCGGCTGAAGCCGTCCACCTTCGGGTCTTCCTTGCCGGCGCTGGCCTTCTGCAGGGCGTCGTAGGCGGTGGCCAGGCCGCCCAGGTCGGCGATGTTCTCGCCCAGGGTCAGCTTGCCGTTGACCGCCTGGTCGCCGACCTTGTAGCCGTCGAACTGGTTCACCAGCTTGCCGGTCAGCCCGCTGAAGTTCTTGGTGTCCGCATCGGTCCACCAGTTCTCGAAGTTGCCGGTCGGCCCGAAGCGGCTGCCCTGGTCGTCGTAGCCGTGGGTCATTTCGTGGCCGATCACCGCACCGATGCCGCCGTAGTTCAGCGCGTCGTCGGCCTTCGGGTCGAAGAACGGCGGCTGCAGGATGGCGGCCGGGAACACGATCTCGTTCTGCAGCGGGTTGTAGTAGGCGTTGACCGTCTGCGGGGTCATGCCCCACTCGGTCTTGTCCACCGGCTTGCCGATCTTGCCCAGCGCGAACTTGTAGTTGAATTCGTTGGCCGCGCGCACGTTGCCGAAGTAGCTGTCACGGCCGGTGCTCAGGCCGCTCCAGTCGCGCCACTTGTCCGGGTAACCGATCTTCGGGGTGAAGGTTTCCCACTTGGCGATCGCCTTGGCCTTGGTCTCATCGCTCATCCAGGTCAGGCCCTGGATGCGTTCCTTGAGCGCGGCGGCCAGGTTCTTCACCAGCTCTTCCATCTTGGCCTTCGACTCGGGCGAGAAGGCGACCTTGACGTACAGCTGGCCGAAGGCTTCACCGGCATCGTTTTCGATGGTGCCCAGCACGCGCTTCCAGCGCGGCTTCATTTCCTTCTGGCCGTTGAGGGTCTTGCCGTAGAACTCGTAGTTTTCCTGGGCGAAGGCGTCAGCCAGGAAGGGCGACGCCGAATCCACGGTGTGGAAGCGCAGGTACGAACGCCACACCGACGGGTCGGTGTCGCCCAGCGCCTTGCTGACTTCCTGGTGGAAGCTGGGGATGGCCAGCGAGAACTTCTCCGGCGCGGCAATGCCCTGCGCTTCGAAGAACCGGCTCCAGCTGAAGTTCGGGGTCAGCTTGTCGGCGTCGGCCACGGTGACCGGGTTGTAGTACAGCGAGACATCGCGCGAGAGCTGCTCGCTGGACTTGGAGGCCTTGGCCAGGCGGGTTTCGAACTTGACCACGTCCGCGGCCTGCTTGGCGGCGTCGGCAGCGGCCACGCCGGACAGTTCCAGCACCTTGGCCACGTGCGCCTGGTAGGCCTTGAGCTTGTCGGCGTTCTTGGCGTCGGTGTAGTACGTGGTGTCCGGCAGGCCCAGGCCACCCTGGCTGGCGTAGGCCATGTTCATGCTGGAGTTCTTGAAGTCCGCTTCCGGACCGAACCCGAACAGCACGTTTTCGCCCTTGGCGGCGGTGGTGCGCAGGTAGTTGGCGATGGCGTCCTTGTCCTGCAGGCCGTCGATGGCAGCCAGGTCGGCCTTGATCGGCTCGATGCCCTGCGCGTTGATCTTGGCTTCGTCCATGCCGGTGGCCCAGAAGTCGCCGACGATCTTTTCGATGCCGGTCGGGTTCTTCACCGCTGCGACCTGTTCGGCCAGCTGGTGCTGCACGGCGACCGAGCGCTCGTCCAGGATGGTGAAGGCGCCCCAGCTGGTGCGGTCGCCCGGGATTTCATTGGCGGCCAGCCACTTGCTGTTCACGTAATCGCCGAACGCGGTGCAGGCGTCCAGGCTCTTGTCCAGGTCGGACGGGTGGAAGGCGTTGTAGGCCGGCAGCTTCGCTTCGTCGAGCTTGAACTCGGTGGCGGCCGGGGCGGCGGCGGTCGGGGTGGCGGTGGAGGCCGCGCTGTCCGTAGCCGGGGTTTCGTTCTTGCCGCAGCCGACCAGCGCGGCCGAAACGGCCAGGGTCAGCAGGACAATCTTGGGAGTACGAGAGATCACTAGTATGGCCTCCGGGCCGAAGAATCTTTCAGGAAGGCCCCCTGATGGGGGCCGTGGGCCAGACGATACGCCGCTGGCCCGGCCTGCAAGGGTGTCGAAGGTCATGTATACAGCCAGCATGGACACTTCAACGACGCGTGCCTGGGATGCAGTCATCATCGGCGGCGGGCACAACGGCCTGGTCTGCGCGGCCTACCTGGCCCGGGCCGGGCAGCGGGTGCTGGTGCTGGAACGGCGGCCGGTGGTGGGCGGGGCGGCGGTCACCGAGGAGTTCCATCCCGGTTTCCGCAATTCGGTGGCTTCCTACACGGTGTCGCTGCTGCAGCCGCGCATCATCCAGGCGTTGGCGCTGGCGGAGCACGGGCTGCGGGTGGTGCCGCGGCGGATCAACAACTTCCTGCCGCTGGACGGGGATTACCTGTTGGCCGGTGCCGGGCTGACCCGTTCGGAGGTGGCGCGGTTTTCCGCACGTGATGCCGAGCGCCTTCCGGCCTTCGAGCAGCGCCTGGAGGCATTCGCCGATGTGCTGCGCGATCTTGCGCTGCAGGCACCGCCGAACGTGGGTGAAGGCCATTGGCTGACCCAGCTGCCGGCGCTGTGGCAGGCCGGCCAGCTCGGCAGGCGGCTGCATGGGCTGGCGCCGGCGTTGCGCCAGGAACTGCTGGACCTGTTCACCATCTCGGCCTCGGAATACCTGGACCGCTGGTTCGAGAGCGAGCCGATCAAGGCCCTGTTCGGGTTCGACGGCATCGTGGGCAACTACGCCAGCCCGGAAGCGCCCGGCTCGGCCTACGTGCTGCTGCACCACGCCTTTGGCGAGAGCAACGGAGTGAAGGGCGCCTGGGGCCACGCCATCGGCGGCATGGGCGCCATCACCCAGGCGATGGCGCGCTCGGCCATCGCCGCCGGGGCGAGCATCCGTACCGACAGCGGCGTGCGCAGGGTCGTCGTCGAGCAGGGGCGCGCGGTAGGGGTGGAAACGCTGCAGGGCGATGTCATCCGCGCCCGCAGGGTGGTGGCCAACGTCAATCCCAAGCTGTTGTACGAACAGCTGCTCGCGCCTGGGGAGGTGCCACTGGCCACCCGCGAGCGCATGGCGAACTGGCGCTGCGGTTCAGGCACGTTCCGCATGAACGTCGCGCTGTCCGGCCTGCCCTCGTTCTCCGTGCTGCCCGGGGCAGGGGACCACCTCACGGCCGGCATCATCATGGCGCCCACGCTGGCTTACATGGACCGCGCCTACCGCGATGCGCGCCAGCACGGCTGGTCACGCGAACCGATCGTGGAAATGCTGATCCCGAGTACGCTGGACGATTCGCTGGCGCCGCCCGGCCAGCACGTGGCCAGCCTGTTCTGCCAGCACGTGGCCCCGGTGCTTTCCGGCGGGCGCAGCTGGGATGACCACCGCGACGAAGTGGCCGACCTGATGATCGCAACGGTCGAGAAGCACGCGCCGGGATTCAGCGCACTGGTGCTGGGCCGGCAGGCGCTCAGTCCGCTGGACCTGGAGCGCACCTTCGGGCTGATCGGCGGCGACATCTTCCATGGCGCGCTCAGCCTCAACCAGCTGTTCAGCGCCCGGCCGATGCTGGGACAGGCCGACTACCGCGGTGCCCTGCCGGGCCTGTACCTGTGCGGTTCGGGGACGCATCCGGGTGGCGGCGTCACCGGCGCGCCGGGACACAACGCGGCACAGGCCATTCTTCGCGAATAAAAAGAGGCCACCCGAAGGTGGCCGATAATCATCGGGAGCCCCCGACCGTGGGTCGGGTGCCCCTCAGCGGCGGTTACAACCCGCCACCACCACACCCCTTGCCCAGGTAATCATCGATCAGCCGCAGCTGGTCGCCCATGATTGCGCGCGTCCACGCCGGGCCATGCGCGTAATCGGCGATTTCGTGGTACTCCACCGGCTGGCCGGAATTCTTCGCCTTGGCCACGAACCATTCGGACTGTTCGATCGGCACGGTGCGGTCGCGGTCGCCGTGGTAGACCATCAGCGGGATCTTCATCTCGCCGGCCTTGTCCAGCGGGTTCAGGCCGTCCACCGTCTTGGCCTGGGCCTGGCGGAAGAACGGGTTGGTGTAGAACCGCGACCAGATCTTCTTGATGTCCGACACGCCGGCACCGGCAATGGCGCACTTGTACAGCCCGTTGGGCCGCACCGATGCGGCGAATGCCGAATAGCCGCCGTAGGAGAAGCCGAACATGGCGATGTGGCCGGGCTGGGCGATCTTCTGGTCGATCATCCACTTGGCGCCATCATCCTTGTCGTCCTGCATCTTCTGGCCCCACTCGGCGTCGCCGGCCATCCACAGCTTGCGGCTCCAGTCGGCCGAGCCGCGGAACTGCGGGCGCAGCACCGCCATGCAGCGCGACGCCATCAGCGGCACCCACATGGAACCGTCGAAGTCCATGCCATCGCGCGCCCACGGGCCGCCGTGCGGGTGCACAACGGCCTTCCACGGACCGGCACCGCACAGTTCGGTGTTCGGGGTGGTCAGGAAGGCGGGAATGTCCAGCCCGTCGCGTGCCTTGTAATAGACCAGCTTGGTCGTGCCCAGCGCGGCCGGGTCGATCTGCGGGTAGGACTTGGCCAGCTCGGTCAGCTGCCCGTTGTTGAACAGGTAGTAGGTGGGCGGGTCGGACGGGCCGGACACCACCACCAGGAAGGTCTTGAGGTTGGCGCTGTAGTCCAGCAGGCGGATCGACCTGCCACCGTCGAGCTGGGTGGTGGCGCGCTGGCCGGTGCCGGGATCGACCAGGGTGACCTCGCTTGCCTGGATGCCCAGGGCCTGGCGCAGGCCCTGTTCCAGCGCCTTGAAGGTCGGATCGGTCCACTCGATCTCGTTCTCGCGCGGGCCGCTGTAGCCAACGCCGAGCAGTGCGCCGAACGGCACGCCGTCCACGTTCTTGTAGCGGTTCAGCACCACGGTGCCGGCATTGAAGAATTTGTGCTCGAACAGCACTTCCTTCTGCTTGCGCGCGGCGATGTCGTATTCGTAGATGACCGTCTTGTCGCGGCCCACGTTGCTCTGGATGAAGGCGATGTTCGGGTCATCGGCAAAGCCGACCACCTGGTTGATGTCGCGATCCTTCACGTGCGAGCGGAAGTGTTCTTCCCAGGAACCGGTAGCGGGGTTGCGGAATTCAGTGGCGATATACGCACCGGTGCCATCCACGTCCTGGCGCAGGCGCGCGCGCAGTTCGCTGTTGAGATCGGTGACATAGCCGGCCACGCGCTCTTCGGTTTTCTGGATGCGCTGGGAGGTGAAGCTGCGCAGGTTCACCTTGTACACGTCACCGGAATTGCTGCCCGAGCCGTTCACCACCAGGATGTGGTCCGGGTCATTGGGCAGGGTATCGAGCACGGTGGAGTTGGACAGGGCCTGCTCCAGTTCTTCGTTGCGGCTGGTGGCACGGGCCGGGCTGATCGGCTCCTTCCACTGCTTTCCTTCGATGTCGGTGATGAAGAACTTGCTGATGAAGGTCTTGTTGACCCGGTCGGTACGCAGGTCGTAAGGCTGCCACAGGGTGACGGCCAGCAGGCCGTTCTTGATGAAGCTCACGCTCTGGAACTTCATGCGGCCGGCACCGATGACGGTGGGCGCCTTGTCCAGGGCGTTGGTTTCCCAGACCACGATGACGCGTTCTTCGCCGTTGGCGCGCAGGCCGGCGATGTGCTTGCCGTCGGGCGAGAGGGACAGGCTGGAAATGGCCGGGAAGGCGGCCATCTGCTCGATGGTCGGTGCCACCGGCTTGGCGTGCAGGAGCGAGGAAGCACTGGCCAGGGCGGCCAGCAGAAGAATCCGTTTCATTGATGACCTCTGTTCGTGGAGCGGGCCGGCCACCGGTTTACCAGGGCCGGAAACGAGACCGCCGCCCCGAAGGGCGGCGGCTCGCGAAGCGGGATCAGAACGAGTAGGTGACGTTTGCGAAGTACTGGCGGCCCCAGTAGTCGAAGCCGCTGTACAGCAACGCATTGCCGACGGTGCTGTACACACCCTGGGAAATGGTCGGCGGTTCCTTGTCCGCCAGGTTGCGCACGCCGACGGTGGCCGACCACTTGTCCGCTTCGTACTGCACCGAGAACGACTGCAGGAAGTAGTTCGGGGTGTAGATCTTGTACGGCGAGGTGTCCGGCTCGAACAGGCCCGGGTTGCGCTCCTCGTAGTACGCGTAGCTGTCCATCTTGTCGATCCAGTCCAGGCCGTAGCGGACCTGCCATTCCTTCCACTTGTAGGCCATGTCGAAGGTGGCGGTGTTCGCCGGGGTGCCCAGCATGCCGGCGTAGTTCACCAGCGGATCGTCCTGGAAGATCTTGCTGGACTGTTCGATGTAGTGGGTGAACTGGGTGGTGGTGCGGAACTCGCCCGGCCCGATGTCACGGACATAACGCAGGGTCAGGTCCACGCCGCGCACCTTGTCGGTGGAGACGTTGATGAAGCCGTTGGTGACCGTCAGTGCGTTGTTCAGCGGGTTGCGGTCGACCAGGCGGCACAGGCCGTTGCCGGCAAGGAAGTCGGCGGTGGCGCTGCCGTAGCATGCGTTCAGGATGCCGGCGCCGCCTGCGGCCTGCACGCCGTTCTCGACCTTGATGTCGAAGTAGTCGGCGGCGAAGGACAGGTCACCGAAACCGCTGCCGAACTCCGGCTGGATCACCACGCCGAGGGTCTTGGCAGTGGAGGTTTCCGCCTTCAGGCCGGTTTCCGCGCCACCCTGGGTGATCACGGTCACGCCCTGGGTTGCGATGTAGTCGGCCGGCAGGCCTTCTGCAGCGCAGTTCTGGTAACGGATCGACGACGGATCGCGGTCGCTGTACTCGTTGCAGGGATCGGAGGTGCTGCCCAGGAAGCCGGTGGTGCCGCCCAGGAACTGTTCGTACAGCGCCGGGGCGCGGTAGGACGTGCCGTAGGACGCGCGGAACGACAGCCACTTCACCGGGGTCCACAGGCCACCGATCTTGTAGGTCTCATCCGAACCGTACGACTCGTAGTCGGTGTAGCGGCCGGACAGGTTGAGGGTCAGCTCTTCGGCAGCGGTGACGCCCGACAGCAGCGGGAATTCCAGTTCGCCGTAGACTTCCGTGACCGAGTCGCTGCCGCGGGTCGGCGCCGCCGAGGTCAGGTTGAACAGGTCGCCGTCGATGGAGTACTGCGACGGGCTGTCGTCGATCTTGGCTTTGCGGTATTCGGCACCGAACGCGCCGCGGACCGTGCCGTGCGGCATGTCGAACAGCGGGCCGTTGACGTTGAAGTTGACCGTGTCTTCCTTGTACATGGTGTTGCCGGTGACCGGCACGAACACCCAGTTCTTCCAGTCCGCCGGCAGGTTGCCGCCGATGGTGTTGGAGTTCAGCGCCGGTGCGGCGATACAGCCGTTCGACGGGTCGACGCAGGAATAGCCGCCGGCACCGTTGGAGACCACGTTCAGGCTCTGCGCCAGGCGGCTGGTCAGGAAGCTCTGGAAGGTGTAGTCGGCGTCATTGTCCGAGTGCATGACATTGAAGTCGTACTTCCAGTCCGCCGTCAGGTTGCCCCGCAGGCCGGCGTTGAAGCGGTAGTAGTCGACGTTCTGCTTGTTCTGGTCGTTGCCGAAGCCGATGAACGCACGCACGCCCATGTTGGCGCCGTTGGTCAGGTTGGTCGCCGGGCCGGCCACGCTGTCGCGCAGGTTGGCCGGGATCAGCGGGCTGCCCACTGCATAGTCCAGCGACAGCTGGCGGTAACCGGTCTGGGTCGACTTGCGCTTGTTGCCCAGGAACTCGTAGTACAGCTCGGCGTCGCCCAGCACGCCGGTGTCGAAGCCGCCCTGCAGGAACAGGGTGTGGGTCTTGGCCGGCGAGATCAGCGACTGGTTCAGCATCGCGTCGTCGAAGGTATCGCGGGTATAGGTGTCCACGCCTTCATAACCGACCAGGCCGGTGGTGACGGCCGCGTTCGGACGCCAGCGGTTGAAACGCGTACCGGCACCACCCGGGGCAGCAACGCCGGTGCGGGTGTTGGTGCCGATCGTGTTGATGGTCACGCCGCCCGCATCGAGGGTGTAGCACTTGGACTTGCCGGTCAGCGGGTCGATGAAGTCGCCGCTGCCCCAGTAGTCGCCCACGTCGATGTCGCGGTACTTGTCGGTGGCGCAACGGGTCCAGTCGCGGTCGCGCAGGCTCAGGTCGTTACGGGTGTAGTACTCGTACGAACCGGAGAAGTGCGAGCGCTCGCCGGTGGTGCCGAACATGATCGAGTAACGGCGCTGGTCACCGCCGCCACCGTCGGTGGCGTTGTGCTGGCCTTCAAAGGAGACGCCGTCGACCTTGGTCTTGGTGACGATGTTGATCACGCCGGCCACGGCGTCGGAGCCGTAGATCGACGAGGCACCGTCCTTCAGGATTTCGATGCGGTCCACGATCGAGTTCGGCAGCACGTTCAGGTCGGCCGAGCCGACCGCGCCACGCGAACCGGCCGGCGCCACGCGGCGGCCATTGAGCAGGATCAGGGTGCGGGTCGGGCCAAGGCCGCGCAGGCCGAGGGTGTTGGCACCGGGGCCGCCGTCGGTGACGTAGCCGCCGTACGCATTGTTGATCTGCGAGCTGCCGGTGGTCACCGCCGTGCTCTGCAGGACGTCGGTGGTGGAGTTGAAGCCGGCGAGCACCGACTCCTGGCGGGTCACGACCTGCACCGGCGACACCGAGTTGAAGGTGTCGCGGCCAATGCGCGAACCGGTCACGGTCACGGTGTCGAAGTTCGTGGTGGCCTTGGCCTTCTCGGCGGCGACTTCTTCGGCCGTCTTGGTCGAAGTGGTGTCCTGCGCGAATGCCGGCGCGGCCGCGAACACCATCGCGGTAGCCAGGGCGAAGCTCAGCGGATTCCGGCTGAGCGACTTGCGATTCATCATGTGTGGATCCCCTTGGAACGATCGATTGCGTCAAACACCGGTGACATGGACCAGCAGGCGTCTCCGTGTGCCCTCGGATCAGGTCTTGGCAATGGCTGCCCCCCTGTTCACCAGCTTCACGAGCTGATGATTCGAGGTTAACACGGGCTTAACGCGCCCTGTCAACTGTTCATCAAGAGGTCATAAAGACAAGATACGCAAAGCCATGCTTTCGTTCTCATCTGTGTTGCAACATGTTGAAAAGTAATGACTTAATAATGGTTTGTGATGAAACCATTCCCTCCGTACCGTGACGGATGCACGGTTCACTTTTTGGCCGCACCGCACCACGGAATCCGTTCCTGACGTGCGAATGTCGTGAAAATCGTTTACGGGACAGCCCCAGGACAGGGCAGGACAACGGCCTGGCAGCGCAGGGACGCCCTGTATAGTGGCGGGCTGTCCCGTTCGGCTTTTCCGGAGTTCCCGCAGTGAGTGCCAGCCCGTCTCGACGTCCCCATGCCAGCCAGGTGCAGAAGGGCTTGACCCTTCATCCGCGCGTCCGCAACGTGATCGCGGTCGGGTCAGGCAAGGGCGGGGTGGGCAAATCCACCACGGCGGTGAACCTGGCCGTGGCGCTGGCCCGCCTGGGCGCGCGGGTCGGGCTGTTGGATGCCGACATCTACGGCCCCAGCGTGCCGATGATGCTGGGCCTGAGCGGCCGCCCGGAAAGCCCGGACAACAAGTCGATCGAGCCGCTGCGCGCGTTCGGCGTGGAGACCATGTCGATCGGCTACCTGATCGAGGACGAGACGCCGATGATCTGGCGCGGTCCGATGGCGACCTCGGCCATGACCCAGTTCTTCAACGACACCCTCTGGGATGACCTGGACTACCTGCTGATCGACCTGCCGCCCGGTACCGGCGACATCCAGCTGACCCTGACCCAGAAGATTCCGCTGGCCGGCGCGGTCATCGTCACCACCCCGCAGGACATCGCCACGCTGGATGCGAAGAAAGCGCTGAAGATGTTCGAAAAGGTCGAGGTGCCGGTGCTGGGCATCGTCGAGAACATGGCCGTGCACACCTGCAGCAACTGCGGCCACATCGAACACCTGTTCGGCGATGGCGGCGGCGAACGCATGGCCACGCAGTACGGCGTGCCCCTGCTGGGCTCGCTGCCGCTGGATATCGGCATCCGCGAGCAGGGCGATGCCGGCACCCCGATCACCGCCGCCGCGCCGGAGTCGCCGGCCGCGCAGGCTTACCTGCGCGCCGCCGAGCGGCTGGTGGAGGAAGTGGCCAAGCGCCCGCGCGCCAGCATTCCGATCCTGTCCTCGCTGCTCTGATCGCCTAGAATCGCCCATTCCCGCACCCAGGACTCCCCATGAGCATCAAGAGTGACCGTTGGATCCGCCGCATGTCCGAACAGCACGGCATGATCGAGCCGTTCGAAGCCGGCCAGGTCAAGCAGGCCAACGGCCAGCGCATCGTCAGCTACGGCACCTCCAGCTATGGCTACGACGTGCGCTGCTCGCGCGAGTTCAAGGTGTTCACCAACATCAACTCCACCATCGTCGACCCCAAGCACTTCGACCCGGGCAGCTTCGTGGACATCGTGGGCGACGAGTGCATCATCCCGCCCAACAGCTTCGCGCTGGCGCGCACCGTGGAGTACTTCCGCATTCCGCGCGACACCCTGGTGGTATGCCTGGGCAAGAGCACCTACGCGCGCTGCGGGATCATCGTCAACGTGACCCCGCTGGAGCCGGAGTGGGAAGGCCACGTAACCCTGGAGTTCAGCAACACCACGCCGCTGCCGGCGCGCATCTACGCCAACGAAGGCGTGGCCCAGATGCTGTTCTTCCAGGCCGACAGCGACGACATCTGCGAGACCTCGTACAAGGATCGCGGCGGCAAGTACCAAGGCCAGACCGGCGTGACCCTGCCGCGCACCTGAGCGGCGGGGCAAATGAAAAAGCGCGGATCGCTCCGCGCTTTTTTTTGGTTATTTCCCGCGTCCGAACAACAACCCGATCCCCACTGCCACCAGGATCACCGGCCACCAGGTAAGGATCAGGCGACCCAGGTTCATGTTGGTCCAGCCCAGGTTGCTGGCCAGCAGGAACAGGCCGACGAGGATCAGGACGATGGCGGCGACAAGGTTGGAGCGCATCAGGGGCAGGGTCCGCTTAGGGCTGGGGCGAATATCCTAGCCGTTCCTTCCACATCGCGACACGCTCCTGCAGCACGGCCGCATCGAACGGATGGGCCTGGCCATGCCCCCACACCGGTGCCGGCCACGCCGGATCGCCCACATGTCGGCCGACCACGTGGAAGTGCAGCTGCGGCACGATGTTGCCCAGCGTGGCGAAGTTGATCTTCTCGACCCCGTCGGTGCCCTTCAGCGCCCGGCAGCATCGGTTCAATTCCGTACGCAGCTGGTCCTGCTGGTTGCCGTCGAGCTCCAGCCATTCGGTGATGCCGGTCACGCGCGGCACCAGCACCAGCCACGGGAACCGTTCGTCGTTCATCAGCCGCACTTGCGACAACGGGCCTTGGTCCACCAGCACACTGTTGGCGGCCAGGCGTGAATCCAGTTCAAAATCGCTCATCCAAGATGCTCCGAGAAGAAGTCCAGGGTGCGTGTCAGCGCCAGCTCGGCGCTGTCCGGATCATACGCATGTCCGACGCTGCGGTTAAAGGCGTGGTCGGCCGGATAGACGAAGGTGGCCATCTTGGGCAGCTTCTCGCGGTGGGCCTGGATGGCCTCGGGCGGAATGCTCTTGTCCTGCGCGCCGAAGTGGAACATGACCGGCGCCTTGGGCGTCTCATCCAGGAACTGCACGTTGCGCGCGCCGTAGTAGCTCACCGAGGGCAGGCCCAGGCGCAGGGCGGAGAGCAGGGCGATGGTGCCACCCCAGCAGTAGCCCACCGTGCCGACCTTGCCGGCCGGGGCCAGCCGTGAGGCCGCCGCGCGCACCACTTCCAGCGCCTTCTCCACGCCCAGTGCATTGACGTGTTCCAGCCCCTGCTTCACCCCGTCCGGGTCATAGGGCAGGGCATCCGGGTCGGAATCCGCCTCGTCGACCAGGTCGAAGAAGGAGGGGGCCAGCACCGCGTAGCCCTTCGCAGCAAAGCCCTCGGCCACCTCGCGGATGTGCGCGTTGGTGCCGAAGATCTCCTGGATGACCACCAGGCCCCCGCGCGGCTTGCCCTCCGGCGTGGCCTGCCAGGCCCGGACCGGACCGTGATGCGTATCAAGCGTGACCCACTCACCCATTGCCAGACTCCTGTTGGTTCAGGCGTTCATTATCGGCGCGCCGCAGGTTAGCGGGGTGTCGCGGGCATGCCGGGATTGGCGGTTGGCGTTGCCGGAGCCGCCGATGCATTCAGGGCCGGGGCCACAACGCCGGTATACTTGCCGCCGTTTCCGGCCCCAGGTCCCCGCGCCATTCCGGCGTGGGCCCAGGCCCCCAGAGTCCCGCGATCCATGTCCCAGCTGAACCCCAAAGTCGGCTTCGTCAGCCTTGGCTGCCCGAAGGCCCTCGTCGATTCCGAGCGCATCCTCACCCAGCTTCGGGCCGAGGGCTACGACATCGTTCCTTCCTACGATTCGGCCGACGTGGTGGTAGTCAACACCTGCGGCTTCATCGATTCGGCGGTGACCGAGTCGCTGGACGCGATCGGCGAGGCGATGAACGCCAACGGCAAGGTGATCGTCACCGGCTGCCTGGGCAAGCGCCCGGAAGAGATCCGCAAGGCCTACCCGGACGTGCTGGCCGTCTCCGGCCCGCAGGACTACACCAGCGTGATGGAGGCGGTGCACGCCGCGCTGCCGCCCAAGCATGACCCGTTCGTGGACCTGGTCCCGGACTACGGCATCAAGCTGACGCCGCGCCACTACGCCTACCTGAAGATTTCCGAAGGCTGCAACCACCATTGCAGCTTCTGCATCATCCCCTCGATGCGCGGCAGGCTGGTCTCGCGCCCGGTCGATGAGGTGCTGCGTGAAGCCGAGCGGCTGGTGCGTGGCGGCGTGAAGGAACTGCTGGTGGTGTCGCAGGACACCTCGGCCTACGGCGTGGACGTCAAGTACGCCGAGCGCATGTGGCGCGACAAGGCCTACCAGACCCGCATGAAGTCGCTGTGCGAAGGCTTGTCCGAGCTCGATGCCTGGACCCGCATGCACTACGTGTACCCGTACCCGCACGTGGATGACGTGGTCCCGCTGATGGCCGAGAACCGGATCCTGCCGTACCTGGACATTCCGTTCCAGCACGCCAGCCCGCGCATCCTCAAGCTGATGAAGCGCCCGGGTGCGGTCGACAAGACCCTGGAACGCGTGCAGCGCTGGCGCCAGCTGTGCCCGGACATCACCGTGCGCTCGACCTTCATCGTCGGCTTCCCCGGCGAGACCGAAGCCGAGTTCGAGGAACTGCTGTCGTTCCTGGATGAGGCGCAGCTGGACCGCGTGGGCGCGTTCGCGTATTCGCCGGTCACCGGCGCCACCGCCAACGACCTGCCCGGCGCGGTGCCCGAAGAAGTGAAGCAGGAGCGCCTGGCGCGCTTCATGGCCCGCCAGGCCGACATTTCCGCTGCGCGCCTGGAAGCCAAGATCGGCACGGTGCAGCAGTGCCTGGTCGATGCGATTGAAGACGGCATCGCGGTGGCCCGTTCCAAGGCCGATGCGCCGGAGATCGACGGCCTGGTGCACATCCAGAACGCCGATGAAGCCAGGCTGCGCGTGGGCCAGTTCGTGGACGTGGAAATCACCGAGAGCGACGACCACGACCTCTACGGCGACGCGTTGATCGACGAGAGTGCGGCAAAGAAACTGCTCGACCTCAAGGTGCTGTGACCGACGCGGCCGCCCCCGGGGCGGTCGGCCGCCGGCGTTTCATCGCGCCGGCGCGCGCGGACGTGGATCGGGCGTGCTTCGCCCATCCGCTGTTTGCCGCGTTCGCGGATTACCAGGGCCTGATGGTGGCCGCCGACTGGCCGACCCTTTCCGCGTTGAACCGGCAGCTCGCTTTATCGGGAAAGCAGCTGGTGGAGCAGGACGACGAACTGCTGGCCGACGGCCTGCACTACGAGCAGCGCATTGAACGCGGGCAGATCGCCACGCGCCCGTGCAACTGGCATGACCTGTTCAATGCACTGGTGTGGGCGCGCTACCCGGCAGTGAAGGCCGCGCTCAATGCCCGCCAGTGCCAGGACATCGAGCGGAACCCGCCCGGCCAGCGCACCCGCGCGCAGGCCGCGCTGACCCAGTTCGACGAAACCGGCGTGATCGTGCGGGTGCGCGATGCGTCGTTGCTGCACGCATGGGGCCGCCACGACTGGCACGCGTTGTTCGTCGACGGCGCGGCGCGGTGGCGCAGCGGCGACATCGCCATATCCGCCGTGTTCGGGCATGCGTTGATGGAGCAGGCGCTGCTGCCGTCGCGATTGCTGGTGGGCAAGTGTGTAGTGGTGCAAGGCGATGATGATGCGCAGGTGGTGGAGCAGGTAGCGCAGGCCATCGCGCGTGCCGACGTGCTCAATGATCCGCTGGAGCTGCGGCCACTGCCGTTGATGGGGATCCCCGGTTGGCATGCCGATCAGGACCACGCGTTCTATCAGCGGATCGAGTATTTCCGGCCAGCCCGAGCGGGCAGGGTGTACCCCTCAACCGTCCGGTAGCGCACTGGAATCAACGTCAAACGCGCTCTCCGCCGACGTTCATGCCACCATCGAACGCGGCATGTTCCACGGCAGTCGATCGGGATGCGACCCTACCAGCCCTGCATGCACTGGTAGGGTTGGTTCCCAAACAACCGCCCATGACGGTTCAACGCCCGGTAACGCATTGCAACCAACGTCGTAACCGCCTTCGCATCACCCAACCGGATACTCCACCGCCAGGATCGCAAACCCGGTCCGCCCGCTCGGCAGTTCCACCTCGAACTCGTCATCCACGCGCTTCTTCAACAACGCACGCGCCAACGGCGAATCGATGCTGATCCACCCGGCACCCGCATCGGTCTCGTCCGGGCCCACGATGCGGTACCGGCTGACATCGCCGCTGTCCACGTTCTCCAGCTCCACCCACGCGCCAAAAAAAACCGCCTGCGGGTCGGTCGGCACGGTATCCACCACCCGCAGCGACTCCAGCCGTTTGGTCAGGTAACGCACGCGCCGGTCAATCTCGCCCAGCTGCTTCTTGCGGTAGGTGTACTCGGCATTCTCCGAACGATCGCCTTCCGCCGCAGCCGCGGCCAACGCCTTGACCACCTCCGGCCGGCGCACGCGCCACAGCTCGTCCAGCTCGCGCTTCAACCGCTGGTGGCCCTGTGCGGTGATCAGGGCCGTGCTCTTTTCCGCAGGGGGACGCCAACGCGACATCGGTCAGCGCTTGCCTCCGAAAATGCCGCCCAGGATGCCGCGCACGATCTGGTTGCCCAGCTTGGTGCCCATGGTGCGGGTGGTCTGCTTGGCCATCGTTTCGATCATGCCCTGGCGGCGCTTGGTGCCGAAGATCGCATCCTTGATCGACTGGCCGAAGCCGCCTTCCTGCTGCTCATCCTGCTCACGGGTACGCGCCTTGGGCGCGTCGGGCTGTTCCACCACCTTGGCCGCGCGCTGGGCCAGCAGCTCCGCTGCCGATTCGCGGTTCACTGCGGTGTCGTAGCGGCTGCCGACCGGGCTGCCGGCGCGTACCTGCGCACGCTCGGCCTCGGTGATCGCGCCCATCCGGCAGCGCGGCGGGGCGATCCGGGTCTGCTGCACGGGGGAGGGGATGCCTTTGTCCTGCAGCGTGGACACCAGCGCCTCGCCGGTACCCAGCTGGGAAAGGGCCGCCACCACGTCCAGCTTCGGGTTCGGCACGAAGGTTTCGGCGGCGATTTTCACCGCCTTCTGGTCGCGCGGGGTGAACGCCCGCAGCGCGTGCTGCACGCGGTTGCCCAGCTGGCCCAGGATGTTGGCTGGCACGTCGTCGGGGAACTGCGAGCAGAAGTACACGCCCACGCCCTTGGAGCGGATCAGCCGCACCACCTGCTCGATGCGCTGCACCAGCGCAGCCGGCGCGTCGTCGAACAGCAGGTGCGCCTCGTCGAAGATGAAGACCAGCTTGGGCTTGTCCAGGTCACCCACCTCCGGCAGCGTCTCGAACAGCTCCGACAGCAGCCACAGCAGGAAGGTCGAGTACAGGCGCGGCTTGAGCACCAGCTGGTCGGCGGCCAGGATGCCGATCACGCCGCGGCCGTCGTGATTGACCCGCATCAGGTCGGCCAGCTCCAGCGCCGGCTCGCCAAAGAAGGATTCACCGCCGTCCTGCGACAGCCGCAGCAGCGAACGCTGGATCGCCGCCACCGTCTGCGCGCTGACCAGCCCATATTCGGTGGAGATGTCCTTGCGCTCGTCGGCCACCAGGCCGAGCAGGGCACGCAGGTCGTCCAGGTCGAGCAGCAGCAGGCCACGGTCGTCGGCCAGCTTGAACACGATGTCCAGCACCCCCGACTGGGTGTCGTTGAGCTCCAGGATGCGCGCCAGCAGGGTCGGGCCCATTTCGCTCACCGTAGTGCGCACCGGGTGGCCCAGCTTGCCGTACAGGTCCCAGAAGATCGTGGGGCTGCCGGCCGGCGCGTAATCGGCCACGCCGATCTCCTTCGCGCGCTGCAGCAGCGCCTCGGTGCCGGCGCCGGGCACGGCCAGGCCGGAGACATCGCCCTTGACGTCGGCCAGGAACACCGGCACGCCGATGCGCGAAAAGCCTTCGGCCAGGGTCATCAGGGTCACGGTCTTGCCCGTGCCCGTCGCCCCGGCCACCAGGCCATGGCGGTTGCCCAGTTTCGGTTGCAGGGTGACGGGGACATCGTCGGTGATGCCTTTGCCGAGCAGGATCGGATCCATGGTCAACTCGCTCTGTGGACGGGCTATGTGAATGGGCAGGATTCTAAACGTCGGCGGGTATCGGCCACCTGACCGGGTTGCCCCGATGCGAGTGGCACGGCTACTCTGCCCTGTCTTTTGCCCACAGTGCCAAAAATGCCCGTTCCTGTCCTGCTTGCCCGTGGTTGGCCATTGTTGGCGCTCGCTTCCCTGCTGTCGTTCGTCCCCGAGGCCCATGCCCAGCGGGTCTCCGCCCGTGACAAGGTCAAGGTCGAAGCCCTGGAGCAGCGCATGGCCGCGGCCGAAAAGCGCTATGCCGATGCGTTGGTGCTGGTCAACAACGCCGACCCCAAGGGCAAGAACGAAGGCGATGCCGCGCTGGAGGACATGGAAGATGTCATCAGCGCCTGCATTGCGCAGAAGGGCTGCCAGGTCAGCAACCTGCTGGTGACCTACAAGCGCCTGCTGAAGAACAACGCCGACGCGCGCGATGGTGACGACAGCGATGCGATCCCGGTCGATGGCGGCCTGCTGGAGGCCGACCCGGATCATGTGGGCCCGCTGACAGCCGATGTGCCCGAAGCGGCGCGTGCGGCCGCGCTGCTCAACGACAAGCGCCATGCCTTCGACAGCATGGTCGAATACAACCCGGCCGTGCAGGCCGGTATCCGCCGCTGGCTGACCGACATGCGCCCGGCGTTGATGAACTCCTACGAGAATTACCAGAGCCTGCGCGCGGTGATGTGGCCGGAGTGGGAAAAGCGCGGCCTGCCGGAGGCGCTGCTGTTCGGGATCATGGCCAAGGAGTCCAACGGCCGCGTGCACGCCTCCTCCCGCGCTGGCGCCGCCGGGCTGATGCAGTTCATGCCGGCCACCGGCCGCCGCTTCGGGCTGGGTCCGGACGGCACCGGCTTCGACACCCGCTTCGACGCGCGCAGCGCCGCCGAAGCCAGTGCCAATTACCTCAACGAGCGCATGCGCGAGCTCAACAACAACGTGGAGCTGTCGCTGGCCGGCTACAACGGTGGCGAAGGCCGTGCCGGGCGGGTGTATCGCCAGAACGTGGGGCAGAGCTTCTGGGTGGACAGCGTCTACAACCAGTTCCCGGCCGAAACCAAGGACTACGTGCCGATGGTGATCGCCGCCGCGTGGATCTACCTGCACCCGCAGCAGTACGGCGTGGACTTCCCCAAGGTCAGTGCGCAGCCGGCCACCATCCGCCTGGCCAAGTCCACCACCATCTATGAGCTGACCATCTGCCTGGGCAGCACCGGCACCCGCGACGGCTACATGCGCGCGCTGCGCAACCTCAACCCGCGCTATGAGGCCGACGGCTGGATCCCGGCCGGCACGCTGATCAACGCCACCACCCGCATTGCCGGGCTGTACAACCGCTACTGCGTCAGCGGCCCGCGCGCGGACCTGGCACGCACGCTGATCACCGCCGATCTCAATGCGGCCATCGTCCGTCCGACCGTGGCCAGCTACACCGGCAACGTGGCGGTGGGCAGTGTGGTGCCGGTAGCCGGCCTGCAGGCCAGCACCCCGGTGGCCACCGCCCCGGCTGCGCCGGTGGCAGTACCGGCGCCAAAGCCGAAGGCCAAGCCGGTGCGCAGCCACAAGGTGGGCAAGGGTGAGACCCTGGGCCGGATCGCCGACAAGTTCGATTGCGATGTGCGTGAGCTGGCCAAGGCCAATGGGCTCAAGGCGCCCGCGTATGCGCTGCGTCAGGGCCAGTCGATCAAGCTGCAGGGCTGCGGTAAATAACTTCCGGGGAACACTGATGGATATCACCGCAATCAACGAGATGTTCGCCAACATCCGTGAAAACACCGACTGGGACCTCAACGGCAACCTGGTGTGGGGTTACTTCTTCGTCAACACCACGCCGGAGCCGCTGCACGGGCTGGCCAGGGTGCTGGAAGGGGAGGGCTACACCGTGGTCGAGGTGTTCGAGCCGGAGCTGGAAGAAGGCGAAGCGGAGTACCACGTGCTGCACGTGGAGCGGGTGGAAACCCACACCGAAGCGTCGCTGGACAAGCGCAACCACGAGCTGCAGGCGCTGGCCGAAGCCAACGGGGTCGAGGATTACGACGGGATGGATGTAGGGCCCGTCGAGTTCGCGCACGATCCGGGTAATGCTTGAAAAAAAACGCCCCGTGGAAACGGGGCGTTTTTTTTCGTGTACGTGCGCAGGGTCATGGCGTTGACACGCATGGCGTGTCACTACGATCCTTGGTCGCTTGGGGCTGGGGTCGCATGTTGATGGTGGGTGGCACACGTTGCGTAGGGACACGCCATGCGTGTCCGCTTCTCAACGAAGGGTAGCCAATGCCTGACCGAGCTGCACGGCATGCTCGGCATCCAGATGCGGGGCGAAATCGGCCACGCCCGGCGGCAGCAGCACGATCACCGTGGAGCCGTAATTGAAGCGCGCCATCTCGGCAAACCGTTCCAGGGTGATGCCCTTGCCACGGTAATCCTTGCGGGTGATGGTGTCGCCATAGGCCGGAATCTCTTCGCCACCCCAGACCGTCTCCACGCCCGACACCAGCAGCGCGCCCACCATCACCTGCACCATCGGGCCGAAGTCGGTGTCGAAATGGCAGACCAGCCGCTCGTTGCGGGCGAACAGCCCCGGGACGTTGTTGACTGCCGCCGGGCCCACGCTGAACAGGCGGCCGGGCACGTGCACGGTTTCGCGCAGGGTGCCGGTCCACGGCATGTGCACGCGGTGGTAGTCCTTCGGCGACAGGTAGACGGTGGCGAACAGGCCGTGGTGGAACACCTCGGCGTCGGCTGCATCGCCCAGCAGCTCGGCGGCGGTGAACGACTGTCCCTTGGCCTGGAAGATGCGGCCGTCCTCAATGGCGCCCAGCTGGCTGATCCGGCCGTCGGCCGGCATCACCAGGGTGCGGGCGCCGGCGTCGGGCACGCGCGCGCCGGGCTTCAGGGCGCGGGTGAAGAACTGGTTGAAGGTCGGATAACTGCGCGGGTCGGGATTGGCCGCCTCGGCCAGGTTCACCCCGAACTTTTCGGTCACCGTGTCGATCAGCCAGCGCGAGATCCGCGGGTTGCTGGAATACGCCAGGCGCCGCGCCATCGACGACAGCAGGCGGTGGGGCAGGACGTAGCTCAGCGTGGTGGTCAGGCTCATGGGGCGGATTTCTCGGTCAACAGGTTCAGGTCGCGGGCAATGGCCTGCGGGTTGAAAGGGGGGCGGATCAGGCCGGCCAGCCTGCCGTCCGGGTCCAGCACGGCCAGGCTGGCCGAATGTTCCAGGGTGTAGTCCTGCGGATTTTCTTCAAAGCCCTTGCCCGGCACCTTCTGGAACACGAAGCCCAGCGCAGTGGCAAAGCGCTCCAGCGAAGGCACGTCGGCGGTGGCCGCCAGGGTGTCCTTGTGGAAGGCATGCACGTATTCGCCCAGGCGTGCCGGGGTGTCGCGCTCGGGGTCCACCGAGACGAACACCAGGCGCGGGCGCAGGCTCTCGGGCAGGGTTTCCCACTGTTTCTGGGCCTGGGCCAGGTCGGCCAGGGTGGTCGGGCAGATGTCGGGGCAGGACAGGAAGCCCAGAAACACCAGGGTCCAGTGGCCCTTGAGCTCGCCGGGAATCAGCCGGGTACCGTCGGACTGGCCCAGGTTGAAGTCCGGCAGCGGGCGCGGCTGCGGGTAGAAGGTGATCGACTCGGTGGCCGGGCGGTTGCCGGCCGGTTTCGGCGCGAACACCTTCTGGGCGACGACCAGGCCGAGCCCGGCGGCCAGCGCGATGAGCAGGATGATGCCGACATTGCGATTGAACATGAAAGGCCCGTACCCGAAGGGGCCTCCATGATAGGGGATGGGGGCGGCGGTTTCCGTTTCCGCTGCAACGGATGCCGTGCTGCGCCGCAGCGCCTATAATCTGGGGCCACTTTGTCTGTTGCCCTGCCATGACCGCCGAAACGGCCGCCGAACTCCATACGATCATCGACCTGATCCGCTACGGCACCAGCCGTTTCAACGCCGCCGGGCTGACCTTCGGGCACAGCTACGACAACGCCCTGGACGAAGCCACCCAGCTGGTCCTGCACGCGCTGCACCTGCCGCACGACCTCGGCCCGGCCTATGGCGCCGCCCGCGTGCTCGCATCGGAGAAGACCGAGGTGCTGGCGCTGTTCGAGCGCCGCATCAGCGAGCGCCTGCCGGCCGCCTACCTGACCGGTGAAGCCTGGTTCGCCGGCCTGAGCTTCAAGAGCGACCGCCGTGCCCTGGTGCCGCGCTCGCCGATCGCCGAGCTGATCGAAACCGGCTTCGAGCCGTGGCTGGCCGGCCGTGACGTACACCGCGCGCTGGACCTGTGCACCGGTTCGGGCTGCATCGCCATCGCCATGGGCCACTACTACCCGAACTGGGAAGTGGACGGCGTGGACCTCAGCGATGAGGCCCTGTCGCTGGCTGAAGAGAACAAGGAACGCCTGCAGGCGCACAACGTCACCCTGCTCAAGTCGGACCTGTTCAACGGCCTCACCGGCCGCCACTACGACCTGATCGTGACCAACCCGCCATACGTCACCAACGACGAAACCGACGCGCTGCCGAAGGAATACTCGTACGAGCCCGAAATGGGCCTGCGTGCCGGCGACGACGGCCTTGACCTGGTGCTGAAGATCCTGCGCGACGCGCCGCTGCACCTGAGCGAAGACGGCCTGCTGATCTGCGAAGTGGGCGAATCCGAACAGCACCTGATCAAGCTGCTGCCGGAAGTCGATTTTGCGTGGATTGAATTCAAGGTCGGCCAGATGGGCATCTTCGCGGTCGAGTGCCGCGAGCTGATCGCCCACAGCGCCCGCATCACCGAACTGGCAGCGCAGCGGCCGTGAGTTCCAATACCTTCGGCAAGCTGCTTTCGGTCACCACCTTCGGCGAATCGCACGGTCCGGCGATCGGCTGCGTGATCGACGGCTGCCCGCCGGGGCTGGAGATCAGTGCCGACGAATTCGCCCACGACCTGCAGCGCCGCGCCACCGGCAAGAGCCGGCACACCTCGGCGCGGCGCGAGGCCGATGAGGTCGAGATCCTCTCGGGCGTGTACGAGGGCCGCACCACCGGTACGCCCATTGCGCTGCTGATCCGCAACACCGACCAGCGCAGCAAGGATTACAGCAACATCGCCCAGCAGTTCCGCCCGGGCCATGCCGACTACAGCTACTGGCAGAAGTACGGCATCCGCGACCCGCGCGGTGGCGGCCGCTCGTCCGCGCGCGAAACCACCATGCGCGTGGCCGCCGGCGTGATTGCGAAGAAGTGGCTGCTGCAGCGCTTCGGGGTGACCGTGCGCGGTTACCTGTCGCAGCTGGGCGAGATCACCCCGACCGGCCATGACTGGTCGGCGGTGGAAGACAATCCGTTCTTCTGGCCGGTGGCCGAACAGGTCCCCGCGCTGGAAAGCTACATGGACGCGCTGCGCAAGTCCGGCGATTCGGTCGGCGCGCGGGTCAACGTGGTGGCCGATGGCGTGCCGCCGGGCTGGGGCGAGCCGATCTACGGCAAGCTCGATGGCGAACTCGCCTCGGCGCTGATGAGCATCAACGCGGTCAAGGGCGTGGAGATCGGCGACGGCTTTGCCAGCGCCGCCCAGAAGGGCACCGAACACCGTGACCTGATCACCCCCGAAGGCTTCGCCAGCAACCATGCCGGCGGCATCCTCGGCGGTATTTCCACCGGCCAGCAGGTCACCGCCTCGATCGTGCTCAAGCCCACCTCCAGCCTGCGCCTGCCCGGCGCCACGGTGGATGCCAGCGGTGCGGCCGTCGATGTGATCACCACCGGCCGCCATGATCCGTGCGTCGGCATCCGCGCCACGCCCATCGCCGAGGCGATGATGGCGCTGGTGCTGATGGACCAGGCGCTGCGCCACCGCGCCCAGTGCGGTGACGTGGGCGAGATCACGCCACGCATTCCCGGCGCCATCGATGGCTGAGACGCGCCCCCGGGTCTGGGTCAGCCAACCGCTGTTCGATGATGTCATCGAACAGCTCGGGCAGCATGTCGAGCTTGCGATGACCCACGAGGTCACCCGCTACACGCCCGCGATGCTGGCCGAACAGCTGGCCCGGGTCGATGGCGCGCTGATCACCCTCAACGAACGCATCGGCCCGGCCGAGATCGCCAACGCGCCGCAGCTGCGCGCGATCGCCAACGTCGGCGTGGGGTACAACAACCTGGATGTAGGCGCGCTCAGCGCGGCCGGCATCCTGGCCAGCAACACCCCGGATGTGCTGACCGAAACCACCGCCGACCTCGGGTTCGCGCTGCTGATGGCCACCGCGCGGCGCATCACCGAATCCGAACGCTGGCTGCGCGACGGCCAGTGGGGCCAGTGGTCGTTCCAGACCATGCTGGGCGCCGACATCCATGGCAGCACGCTGGGCATCCTGGGCATGGGCCGGATCGGGCAGGGCATTGCCCGCCGCGGCGCGCTCGGTTTTGGGATGCGCGTGCTGTACCACAACCGCTCGCGCCTGCCCGAAGCCACCGAAGCCGAGGTAGGCGCGCAGTATGTCGAGCTGGACACGCTGCTGGCGCAGGCCGACCACCTGGTGCTGGTGCTGCCGTACAGCGCGTCCTCGCACCACATCATCGACGCCGCCGCACTGGCGAAGATGAAGCCCAGCGCCACGCTGGTGAACATCGCCCGTGGCGGCATCGTCGACGAGCTGGCCCTGGCCGATGCGCTGGCCCACGGCCGGCTGGCCGCCGCCGGGCTGGACGTGTTCGAAGGCGAGCCCACCGTGCGCCCGGAATTGCTGGCCCTGCACAACATCGTGCTTACCCCGCACATCGGCAGCGCCAGCCAGGCCACGCGCCGGGCGATGGTGCAGCTGGCCGTGGACAACCTGCTGGCCGCGCTCGGCCTCGGCGCGAACGCCGGCAACCCGCCCAGCGCGATCAACGCCGACGCCGTGGCCGCCGTGAAAACCGGCGCCGCCACCGTGGGCGGCAAAAAAACCGACGACGCCAAACGATAGGGAACCGCGCGGCCATCACGTGAGGTTCCCCGAGCCCAATCCGCAACGCGTGTCCCCTTCTTCACCACGGTAGGTACCGACCGTTGGTCGGTACATCATCAAAGAGAATTCCATGAGCAATCAAGACCGTCGCTTCCACGTCGCAGTCGTCGGTGCCACCGGCGCCGTCGGCGAAACCATGCTGGCCATCCTGGCCGAACGCAACTTCCCGATCGCCACCCTGAGCCTGCTCGCTTCCTCGCGTTCGGCCGGTGGCGACATCGAATTCGACGGGAAGAAGATCAAGGTCCAGGACCTGGCCACGTTCGACCCGAACGGCGTGGATATCGCGCTGTTCTCCGCAGGTGGCAGCGTCTCCAAGGAGTTCGGCCCGAAGTTCGCCGCCGCCGGTGCGGTGGTGATCGACAACTCCTCGGCCTTCCGTTACGACGATGACGTGCCGCTGGTGGTGTCCGAAGTGAACCCCGAGGCGCTGAAGAACCGCCCGCGCGGCATCATCGCCAACCCGAACTGCTCGACCATGCAGATGCTGGTCGCGCTGGCCCCGCTGCACCGCCAGTACGGCATCCAGCGCATCAACGTGGCCACCTACCAGTCGGTCTCCGGCGGTGGTCGCTCGGCGCTGGAAGAACTGGGCAAGCAGACCGGCCAGCTGCTCAGCTTCCAGGAGATCGACCCGCAGCGCTTCCCGGTGCAGATCGCCTTCAACCTGATCCCGCACATCGACGACTTCCAGGACAACGGCTTCACCAAGGAAGAAATGAAGCTGGTCTGGGAAACCCGCAAGATCCTCGGCGATGACAGCATCCTGGTGAACCCCACCGCCGTGCGCGTGCCGGTGTTCTACGGCCACTCCGAAGCAGTCACCATCGAAACCCGCGACAAGGTGACGCCGGATGCGGCGCGCGAGCTGCTGTCGCGTTCGCCCGGCGTGGAAGTGGTGGACAAGCACGAAGCCGGCGGTTACCCGACCCCGGTCACCCACGCATCGGGCACCGATGCGGTGTATGTCGGCCGCATCCGTGAAGACCTGTCGCACCCGCGCGGCCTGAACCTGTGGATCGTGTCGGACAACATCCGCAAGGGCGCCGCGCTCAATGCGGTGCAGCTGGCCGAGCTGGTGGCGGCCGAAGGCTGAGATGGAGGTGCCACGCAGGGCGTGGCACCTGCCACGTCCTTCGTGGCTGTATTGGTCGGGAATCGCTATATTGCCCGCATGAAGAACCGGGTTCCGGGCGCATCGCGCCCGCTCAAGTATGTCTCGACCCTGCTGCTGGCCCTGGCCAGCAGCTCCGCCGTGGCCCTCGGGCTGGGCGACATCCGGGTGCTGTCCAAGCCCGGGCAACCGCTGCTGGCGGAGATCCCGGTCATTTCGGCCGATCCGGCCGAGCTCGAGAACCTGCGCGTTGCGCTGGCCTCGCCGGTGACCTTCGCGCGTGTCGGGCTGGACCGCCCGACCGGGCTGGTGAGTGAGCTGCAGTTCGAACTGACCCGCGATGCCAACGGCCGTGCCGTGGTGCGGGTGAGCTCGCAGGCGCCGGTGACCACGCCGTCGCTCAACTTCCTGATTGAAGCCGACTGGGGGCAGGGCCGCCTGGTCCGCGAGTATTCGGCGCTGGTCGATGCGCCGGACAGTGCGTTGGCCGTGGCCGAACCGGAGATCGTCGCGCCGGCCGGTGCGATGTCCAACGCCATCGTGCGCGAGCCCGAACCTGCACCGGTGCAGGCGCCGGTAGCGCAGGCCGAGCCCACGCCGTCCCGCACCGCGCCTGTTCCCGCACGCGCCGCCGCCCCATCGCGCTCCGCTTCGTCCGCGGCGCCAGCGGCCACCGCCGCGGATGGCAGCATCACCGTGCAGCGCGGCCAGACCCTGTCGCAGATTGCCGGCAGCGTGGCCCGCGAGCAGGGCATCAGCCGTGACCAGGCAATGATCGCCCTGTTGCGTGCCAATCCCGACGCCTTCATCCGTGGCAACGTGAACCTGCTCAAGCAGGGCGCCGTGCTGCGCAGCGCCGGTACCGACGCTCCGGTCGATGCCGCCCAGGCCGCCGCCATGGTGCGCGAGCACGCGGCGCAATGGCGCCAGTCGCGCTCGGCCATTCCGCAGCCGGTTGCCAGTGGCGTTGCCGCCGCGCCGGCCGCCACGGCGGCGCCTGCACCTGCGGCTCCCGCAGCCGCCGCGGGTGGACGCCTGGAGATCGCCCCGGCGGTCGCCGCTACCGATGACAACGCAGGTACAACCACCGGCACCGCTGCCGGCAGCGAGGGTGACATGCTGGGCAACGAACAACTGCGGCAGGCCAAGGAAGACGTGGCAACCCGTGATGCCGAGATCCAGGAGCTGCGCAACCGCGTGGCCGAACTCGAGAAGCTCAAGCAGCAGCAGGCCTCGCTGATTGCCATGAAAGACACGGACCTGGCCGCCGCGCAGCAGCGCCTGGGCGAAGCCCCGGCCACGCGCGAAGCGGGCAGTGGCGGCTGGGCCTGGCTGGGGCTGGCGGTGCTGCTGTTGATCGCGGCCGGTTGGGCCGTGGCGCGTCGGCGCAAGCCGTCGCCGCTGCCGCCGCTGCGCCGCGAGGGACTGGATGCAGCCAGCCTGGCCGCTGCCGTTCCCGCCGCCGATTACGTGGACGAACTGGCGGCCCAGCAGGACGTGGCCGTTGACGAGCCCGACCTGCGCGATGCGCCGGATTACGTGCTGGCCGAGCCGGATGTGCTCGACGCGGGGCGACGCGAGCCGGTGTTCACCCTGGAGCCGCAGCCGGGCCGCCCGGTGCAGGACGTCGAGGAGGCGGTTGCCCCCCCGGTGGTGCCGGCCGCACCGGTTGCCGCCGAAGACGTCGTTCCGCCGCATGCGCTCGAAGCGGCGGCGCAGCCGTCCTATCGTGGCGTGTTTGAATTCCCCGAGGACGCTGCTGTGGCGGCCGAAGCACCCGTGCCGGTCCAGCACGACCCGGCCCCGCTCGGTGCACCCGGTCGCGACCGCCTTGAGCTGGCCATCGCCTACCTCGACCTGGGCGATGCGGAAACCGCCCGCATCCTGCTGATGGAGGTTGCCCAGGCGGGCGACCCGCACAGCCAGCAGCAGGCGCACGAGCTGCTGTCGCGGCTCGGATGAGCCGCGTCGGCCGCCCTCCCGCATTTGAAGTGAAGTCCTGAACATGCGTTACGCATTGGGCGTGGAATACGACGGCAGCGAGTTCAAGGGCTGGCAGCAGCTCGGTGAGAGCGGCTGCCCCAGCGTGCAGGCCAGCCTGCAGGACGCCCTTTCATCGGTGGCCGCTGCGCCGATCCAGGTGGTCTGTGCCGGGCGCACCGATGCCGGCGTGCACGGCGAATGCCAGGTGGTGCACTTCGAGACCGATGTGGCGCGTGATCCACGCGGCTGGACCCTGGGCACCACCACCCGGCTGCCACGCTCGATCGCCGTGCGCTGGTGCGTGCCGGTGGCCGATGACTTCCACGCCCGCTTCTCTGCCCGCGCCCGACGGTACCGCTACCGGCTGCTCAACCGGCAGATCCGCCCGGCACTGCACCGGCAGACCCTCAGCTGGGAGCGCCGGCCGCTCGATGCCGCGCTGATGCACCAGGCCGGGCAGGCCCTGCTCGGCGAGAACGACTTCAGTGCCTTCCGCAGCGCCCAGTGCGAGGCGCTGCACGCCCGCCGCGAGCTGCAGGCGATCAGCGTGACCCGCCAGGGCGAGATCGTGGAGGTCTGCGTTCAGGCCAATGCATTCCTTCATCACATGGTGCGCAATATCGTCGGCTCATTGATCCTGATTGGCTGTGGGGAAAAGCCGGTGTCGTGGATGGCCGAGCTGCTGGCCGGCCAGGACCGCACCGTGGCCGGCCCGACCGCACCGCCGCAGGGCCTTGTATTCGTTGGCCCGTTGTACCCCGACAACTGGCACCTGCCCGCCGAGGTCACCCTATGAGTCGCTCCTTCTACCGCACCCGCATCAAGTTCTGCGGCATGACCCGCGCCGGCGACGTGCGACTGGCCGGCGAACTGGGCGTGGATGCGGTGGGTTTCATCTTCGCCCGGGAAAGCAAGCGCCGCGTGGCCCCGGCCGAAGCCCGCGCCATGCGCCAGGCGATCGCGCCGATGGTCGACGTGGTCGCGCTGTTCCGCGACAACACCAAGGAAGAAGTGCGCGAAGTGCTGCGCACCGTGCGGCCGACCCTGCTTCAGTTCCACGGCGACGAAGACGAGTCGTTCTGCCGCAGCTTCAACATGCCGTACCTGAAGGCGGTGGCGATGGGCGGCCGTGAAGAGGTCAATGCCCGCCAGCTGCAGCTGCGCTACCCCAGCGCAGCCGGCTTCCTGTTCGACAGCCACGCCCCGGGCGGCGGTGGCGGCACCGGCGTGGCCTTCGACTGGACCCGCCTGCCGACCGGCCTGCACCGCCCGTTCCTGCTGGCCGGTGGCATCACCCCGGACAACGTGTTCGACGCCATCGTGGCCACCCTGCCGTGGGGCGTGGACGTCTCCAGCGGTATTGAAAGCGAGCCGGGCATCAAGGACGGCTACAAGATGCGCAAGTTCGTCGAAGAAGTCCGCCGCGCGGACTGTCACGAAGCCGATTAGGCCCAAGGGCCAATCCGCGACGGCTCCCGACCGTTGGCCGGGAGCCCTTCTGCGTCGGAAACGCCTATGTGCGTATCCGCCGATTTCACGTAGCATCGACAGGACAGGACGCGGCCAGCCCGGCGCGTAGTCGCGGGAGGCCGGAGTGTCTCCTGCAGGACGCCGCGGGGGCGGCACCGATGCAGGGAAGTAGTGGAATGGCGGAATTTCTCACTGTCGCGCTCACGTTTCCCACGTTGCCTTACAGCATCGTGCTGGCGTTCGCCATGGTCTATTGGCTGTTGGCCGCCTGTGGGGTGGTGGACGACGGCATCGGCGGCGACGGCGTGGACCTTGAGCTGGGCGATGACGGCCTGCACGGCCTGTCCGGCATGTTCGCCCGGCTTGGCCTCGGCGGCGCCCCGGTCATGCTGGTAATCGCGCTGCTGGCCTTCTTCGGCTGGACCGCCACCTATTTCGTCCACCTCTTCCTGCTGCAGCCGCTGCCGGCGCCGATGCGCTGGCTGGCCGGCAGCGCCACTGCGGTGCTGGCGCTGGTGCCGGCGGTACCGGTCACTGCCTGGCTGCTGCGCCCGATCCGTCGCCTGCTCCTGCGGCTGCGCCCGGTGCCGCAGCGGTCGCTGCTCGGCCGGGTCGGGGTGGTCGCCTCGCCGCAGGTCACCGGCGAGGCTGGCCATGCCACCGTCGACGACGGCGGTGCCGGACTCATCCTGCAGGTGCGCGTGCGCGACGGCGTGCCGCTGCCGCGCGGCGAACGCATCGTCCTGCTCGACTACCTGCCCGAGAGCAACCACTACCTGGTGGCCCGTGAACACGGGCACCCCGCGCTTTCGTTCCAAGACAGCCTGATTCCGGGCGATAAGGAGATCCACCGATGAGTTTTGCGACCATGGCCCCCTTCCTGATCGGGGTGGGCGTCCTGCTGGTGCTGATGCTTGGCCTGGCCGGCCTGTTCAAGGCGTTCTACCGCAAGGTGGACCAGGGCGTGGCCCTGATCGTCAACGACATGAGCGCCCAGCCCAAGGTGCATTTCACCGGCGCCCTGATCATTCCCGTGCTGTACCGCGCCGAGCTGATGCGGATCAGCCTGATCACCCTGCAGATCGACCGCCGTGGCAAGGAAGGCCTGATCTGCCGCGACAACATGCGCGCCGATATCGCGGTGGCGTTCTACCTGCGGGTCAATGAAACCCAGGCCGATGTGCTGCGCGTGGCCAAGGCCATCGGCGCCGACCGCGCCTCGGACAAGCATGCGGTCGATGAACTGTTCAATGCCAAGTTCTCCGAAGCGCTGAAGACGGTGGGCAAGAAGTTCGAGTTCACCGAACTGTTCGAGAAGCGCCAGGAGTTCCGCGACGAGATCATCGCGGTGATCGGCAACGACCTCAACGGCTATGCGCTGGAAGACGTCGCCATCGATTACCTGGAGCAGACCCCCAAGCTGCTGCTGGACCAGAACAACATCCTGGACGCGCAGGGCATCCGCAAGATCACCGAGCTCACCGCCGCGCAGAACGTGGTGACCAACGAGCTGGAACAGAACGAAAAGCTCGCCATCACCAAGAAAAACGTGGAAGCGCGTGAAGCGCTGCTGGCGCTGGAGCGCCAGCAGGCCGAAGCCGAAGCCCGCCAGAAGCGCGAGATTGAAACCATCCAGGCCCGCGAGCAGGCGGAAACCTCGAAGGTGCAGGAAGAGCAGCGCCAGTTGTCCGAGCAGGCCCGCATCGAAGCGCAGGAAGTCATCGAAATCCGCGAGCAGAACCGCATGCGCGAGGTCGAGGTGGCCGAACAGAACCGCCAGCGCGCCGTCGCCATCGAAGCCGAACGGGTCGAACGTGCGCGCCAGCTGGAACAGGTCACCACCCAGCGCGAAGTGCAGCTGCAGGGCGTGGAGCGGGACAAGGTGGTCGAGTCCGGCAAGATGGACGTGGCCAACATCACCCGTGAGCGCATCGCCATCGACAAGACCGTGGCGCAGGAAGAAGAGCGCATCAAGGAAGTGCGTGAAGTCTCCGAGGCCGATCGCCAGAAGCAGGTGCTGATCCTGGAGGCCGAAGCCAAGGCGCAGGAACTGATGGTGCGCCAGGTCAAGGAAGCCCAGGCGGCCGAGACCTCGGCCAAGCACCGCGCGGTGGAGATCACCACGCTGGCCCAGGCCGAACACGAAGCCGCAGGCAAGCAGGCCGAAGCCAAGCGCCTGCTGGCCGACGGTACCCGCGCCGAACAGGCCGCACCCGGTCTGGCCGAAGCGCAGGTGCGTGAAGCGTCCGCGCTGGCCATCGAAAAGGTGGGTATCGCCGAGGCCCGCGTGATCGAGGCCAAGGCCGAAGCGAGCCTCAAGCAGGGCACCAACGACGCCCGCGTGCTGGCCGAGACCCTGCAGGCGCAGGCCCAGGGCGAAGAGCAGATGGGTCGTGCCCGCGCCAGCGCCACCGAATCGGTGGGCGGCGCCGAAGCGGGCGTGGTGCAGAAGAAGCTGCTGGCCGAGGCCGAAGGCCTGGTGCGCAAGTTCGAGGCCATCGCGTCGCTGAGCGATACCGCGCGCGGCCACGAAGAGTTCCGCATGATGCTCGACAACAGCCTCAAGCAGGCCCTGGCCTCGATCGAAGCGGGCAAGGAAGTCTCGCGCGAGAACGCCGGCGTCATCGCCAGCGCGCTGCGCAATGCCGACATCGACCTGGTAGGGGGCGACGGTGGCATGTTCGAGAACCTGATCAAGGCGGTGTCGCTGGGCAAGTCGATCGAAGGGCTGGCCGGAAAGAGCCCGATCGTGCAGGACCTCATGCAGCGCTACCTGGGGGTCGCGCCGCGCGAGGACAGCCCGCGGAAGATCGAAGACCAGCACGTGGCCGAGGTCGAAACCGTGTCGGCCACCGTGGTCGACGCCCGCTGAGCCCCCGATGGCGCGCCGTGCGCGCGCCGTCGACGCCCTCTCACTGGCCGGCCTGTCCGGCCGGTTGTCCGTGAGCCGGAAGGAAGCCGATGTCTGATACCGCCCAACGTCCCGAGCCGTCGCCGCCGGAAGCCACCACCACCGTCGACCAGGCCGTTGCCCAAGGGGGTGCCTATGAAGTGCTGCGCCGCCGGTTGGGTGACCAGGGCGGCCGCCTGCGCGGCCTGGCCGATGCGCTCAACCAGCAGCGCCTGGCCGAATTCGGCGACAGCCGCCTGGAGGTCACCGGCCGCTTCCGCATCCGCAGCGAGAACAACTGCGTGGGCCGCGACATCGTGCAGGTCGGCCCCGACCTGCTGCTGTTCGGTTACAACGTTTTCCTGGGGCTGAAGACCCAGACCCGCGTGGAAGACGTGTTCGGGCTGTACCGGCTGGTACAGGCGGGCGAGGGCTACGACGTGGTGCCGGTGGAAGCCAAGGGCAGCTTCCTGGCGCAGGCCGCCTTCGTGCACGACTTCGGCGAACTGTATGCGTACTACAAGCACGCGCGCCTGCTGCAGCTGATCAAGGTCGGCGACAAGCTGCTGGCGTCCTTCCAGATCGGCGAGCGCAGCACCGACGTGCGCGTGTTCCGCTGGGCGGTCGCCCGCGATGGCGCGCTGACCTATCTGGACGCCCGCGGCGAACGCGATATCGCGTTGCCGCCACCGTTCGACTTCGAATGGACCCGGGCCACCCGCGACATGGCGGTCAGTGGCCGCCATTCGCACCTGAACATCCTCGATACCCTGTTCGTCGAGACCACCGGTGGCGACCTCACCATCAAGGTGGAGAACAACACCGAAAGCGGGCAGGGCATCTACAGCGAACCGGTCGACGACAGCACCCAGTCACTGGATGACGCGCAGTTCGATTTCGTCCGGGTCGGTTCGCTGGTGCTGCTGAAGGTGTTGCCGTACCGCGAAACCACCTGGCGCGGGCTGATCTACAACACACTCACCGGCACCATCACGCGCAACGATGCGATCGTGCAGGCCTGCGTGCAGCTGCCCGAAGACCACGGCATCATCTTCCCTGGCGGCTACTACCTGCAGAACGGCGAGCACAAGGCGTTCGACGCGGCCATGCAGGGCATGCAGTTCAAGCGCGCCATCCGCTCGCCGAACGGCGAAGATGTGCTGTACATCTTCTATGAGCGTGAAGGCGGGCGCTCGGCGCTGTTCGTGTACAACACCATCCAGCGCGTGCTGCAGACGCCGGTGTTCGGCCACGGCTACGCCTTCCTGCACGATGGACGGATGGTGCTGTTCCATGCCGAAGGCACCGAGCCCACCCGCATCCACCCGATGCAGGTGTGGCAGACCCCCTTCAGCAGCGACGAGTTCGCCGCGAGCCGGCCACCCGGCAACACCTTCATGGGCCGGATCGGCAATGCCGAACTGGTGCGCGGCATTTCCAACCTGTTCGACCTGGCCCGCACCATCGAAGGCCAGGATGTGTCGGTGCAGCGCTACCAGCGCCTGGTGCAGGACACCCGGCGGCTGTTCGACGCCCACCACTGGCTGGACGACGCGCAGTGCGACGGAGCTGCGGGCCTGCTGCGCGAGATCAGCGCCACCGGTGAGTCGGTGCTGGACGAGTACGAAAAGGTACAGTCGATCCGGCAGCAGTCGGCGCAGGCCATGGCCCAGGCGCAGGCCGGCCAGAAGGCCCTGCTGGCCCGCCTGCAGCCGGAGAACTGGACCGAAGTGCAGGCCTTCGTGGAGGCGCTGAACGCGATCTCCACCCAGCGTGGGCACCTGTTGACCATCCGCGATTACCGTTACATCGACACCGATGTGATCGATGCGATGACCGCCGCCCTGCAGGAGGCCCACGATCGTATCGGTACGGCCACCGGCCAGTTCCTGGGCGGCGAGCAGGCACTGGCGCCGCTGGGCGCGCGCCTGCAGGTGCTCGACGAAGCGGCCCAGCAGGCCGAGAGCGCCCGCGTGCTGGACGAGCAGCTGGCTGGCATGCGTGCGATGGCGGCCGACCTGGACATGCTCTCGACGCTGATGGCCGGGTTGAAGGTGGATGACGCCAGCGCACGCACCCGCGTGGTGGAATCCATCTCCGCGGTGTACGCCCGGCTCAACCAGAGCCGGGTGCGCGCCGAACAGCGTCGGCGCACGCTGGGGTCGGCCGAGGCGGTGGCGCAGTTTGCCGCGCAGTTCGCGCTGTTCTCCCAGGCCATCACCAGCGCGCTGGCCATGGCCACCGACCCGGAGCGGGCCGACGAGCAGATGTCGCGCCTGCTGGTGCAGCTGGAAGAACTGGAAAGCCAGTTCGGCGAGCACGAGCAGTTCCTGGGCGACATCCTGGCCAAGCGCGAAGAACTGATCGAAGCCTTCGAAACGCACAAGCAGGCGCTGCAGGACGAGCGCCAGCGCAAAGCGCGTTCGGTGCTGGACGCCGCCACCCGCATCCTCGATGGCCTCGCCAAGCGCACCGAGCGCTTTGCCAGTGCCGACGAGCTCAACGCCTTCTTCGCCGGCGACGCGCTGGTGCTCAAGCTGCGCGAGTTGGCCGGGCGCCTGCGCGAGCTGCGCGACAGCGTCAAGGCCGACGATGTCGAAGCGCGCCTGAAGGGCGTGCGCGACCAGGCCGTGCGCGCGCTGCGCGACCGTACCGAGTTGTTCGAGGAGGGGGGCAACGTGGTCCGGCTGGGGCCGCGCCACCGCTTCAGCGTCAACACCCAGGCGCTGGACCTGACCCTGCTGCCGCGCGGGGATGAGTTGGCCATCCACCTGACCGGCACCGACTTCCTGGAGACACTGCACGACCCGGAGCTGGCCGGCCTGAAGGCATACTGGCAGGTCGGGCTGGAGTCCGAATCGGCGCAGCTGTATCGGGGCGAGTACCTGGCCGGGAGCCTGCTGCAGGCGGCGATGGAAGGCCGCGACGGCCTTGAGTTGGCCACCCTGCAACGCAGTGCCGCCGAGCCCGACGCGCTGGAACGGATCGTGCGCGACTTCGCCGCCCCGCGTTACCGCGAAGGGTACGAGCGCGGCATCCATGACCACGACGCCAGCCTGATCCTGCACGCACTGCTGCCGCTGCAGCAGGCTGCAGGAACCCTGCGGTACGCGCCACGCGCCCGCGCGTTGGCAATGCTGTTCTGGTCCGCGCAGCAACGCCGCGACGATGTCATGCAGTGGCCTGCACGACAGGCCGGTGCCGATGCGATCGTGCGCCTGTTCGGGTCACGCGAAGGCCAGCTGGCGCTGCTGGCCGAGATCGACGCTGCGCTGTCCGGCTTCGTCGAAGAGCGCAAGCTGCCGTTCGACCCGGTCCAGGTGCAGGCCGCGGCGGCGTATCTCGCCGCGGAACTGGGCGCCGGCGAGCCGGTGTTCAGTACCAGCCGTCATGCGCAGGCGCTGCTGGATGCACTGGGCCAGCAGCTGCAGGCCGCCGGCCAGCGCGAGGCCTTCGACCGTGCCCTGCAGCGCGAACAGGATGGCCTGGCGGCGCGCTGGGCACTGGCCGGGCAGTGGCTGCGCGCGTTGTGCCAGCTGCCTGCGTTCACCGACCACCTCGCCTATGCCGATGAAGCGGCGGCGCTGCTGCTGGTTGCGCGCACGTTGCGCACCCGGCCCAGCGACGTGGCGCTGCTGGTACAGGTTGACGGCCTGCTGGGTGAGCACGCGCGCGTGCGGAAGGGGCGCCTGCTGCTGTCGCTGGATGACTTCCTGGCCCGCCTGCGCGACCACCTGCAGGTGTTCGTGCCGGCGTTCCATGCCTACCAGGGCGTGCGCCAGCGCATCATCGGCCGTGAGCGCGATGCCCTGCGCCTGTCTGAATTCAAGGCACGGCCGCTGTCGTCGTTCGTGCGCAACAAGCTGATCAACGATGTGTACCTGGGCGTGATCGGCGACAACCTCGCCAAGCAGATGGGCACCGTCGGCGAGAACAAGCGCAGCGACCTGATGGGCCTGCTGATGATGATCTCGCCCCCCGGCTACGGTAAAACCACCCTGATGGAGTACGTGGCGCATCGGCTGGGGCTGGTCTTCATGAAGATCAATGGCCCCGCGCTCGGCCATGAGGTGCGTTCGCTGGATCCGGCCCAGGCGCCGGACGCCACGTCGCGGCAGGAACTGGAAAAGCTCAACCTGGCGCTGGAGATGGGCAACAACACCATGTTGTATGTCGACGACATCCAGCACACCCATCCGGAGTTCCTGCAGAAGTTCATTTCCCTGTGCGACGGCACCCGCCGCATCGAAGGCGTGTGGCGCGGGCGCACCCGCACCTACGACATGCGCGGCAAGAAGTTCTGCGTGGTGATGGCCGGCAACCCGTACACCGAGTCCGGCGAAGTGTTCAAGATCCCGGACATGCTGGCCAACCGCGCCGACATCTACAACCTGGGCGATGTGCTGGGCGGCATGGAAGATGCTTTCACCCTGAGCTACATCGAGAACAGCCTGACCTCCAACCCGGTGCTGGCCCCGCTGGCCACCCGCGACATGGCCGACCTGTACCTGCTTGCCGAGCGGGCTGCAGGCAAGGAGGTCTCGACCAACGCGCTCAGCCACGCCTACAGCGGTGCGGAGATCAACGAGATCGTCGCCACCCTGCAGCGCATGCTGCGCGTGCGCGACGTGGTGTACCGGGTCAACCAGCAGTACATCGCCAGTGCCGCGCAGGACGACCGCTACCGTACCGAACCGCCGTTCCGCCTGCAGGGCAGCTACCGCAACATGAACAAGCTGGCCGAGAAGATCTCGCCGGTGATGAACGACGCCGAGCTGCAGCAGCTGGTCTCCGATCACTACCTGGGCGAGGCCCAGCTGCTTACCACCGGTGCGGAAGAGAACCTGCTCAAGCTTGCTGAGCTGCGCGGGATGCAGGGCGACGAAGAACAACAGCGCTGGGCCCAGATCAAGCGCGATTTTCTGCGCAACAAGGCCATGGGCGCCGGCGACGCCGATGTGGGCGGCCGGGTGGTGGCGCAGCTGGCCGATATCGCCAGTGCGCTGCAGCCCAGCGCTGCCCCGGCGGCGGCGGTGGAGGAAGAACCCGCACCGTGGCCCGCGCTGCTGGCCGCGCTGGACCGGCTGGCCCAGGCCCACGCCGCCAGCGTGGCCCCTGCGGCCGTGCCCGCCGAGGCGCCCCTTGCCGAACCCCTGTCGAAAGGGCTGCAGCAGGGCCTTGCGCCATTGCTGCAGCTGCTGGGCCAGTCCAATGCGCAGCAGGCCCGCACCGGCGAGACGCTGGCGTTGTTGGCCAGCTGGGTGCGCCAGCAGGCCGAGCGCGAGCCGGCACCGGCCGCACGTCCGCGCGTACGCCGCGCCAGCACGCCTGAAGAGCGCGCGCTGGATGAGGCGCTGATGCGCCATTTCTACGGCGAATCGGCATGGCCACCGCGTGACGCGGCCGCTGCGGACGACGCGCACGCATGAGCGCGGGCTGGCCCCTGCCGACAGCACCGGCTCCCGATGCCGCCGATCTGGCGCATTGGGGAGAAGCGGTGGTGGCCGCCGTGGGACAGCGGGATGCAGCGACCCCGGCAGCCGCACGGGCAGCACACCCATTGCTGGACCTGTTGGGGCAACTGGCACTGGTGCTGCAATCGACCGCGCCCGGTGGCGTGCGCCGGCAGACCGGCTGGTGGGGGCGTCTGCTTGGCCGCGACGTTGAAGGCGAGCTGGACGCGCGCGACTGGCAGTCGCGCCTTGGCGTCTTGTTGGCCCAGACCGACGTGGCAGCGCAGGCGCTGCGGGAACAGAGCAGCAGCTATCCCACCGCGCAGGCCAACGCGCTCGATGCGGCACGGGCCATCCAGCGGTGGGCGGATGCCGGCGCCGCACAGCTGTCCACGCTGCCCGCACAGCTGCAACCGGTACTGGCCCAGCGCGTGGACCACCTGCGCCGGCTGGCCGCCGTGCGGCAGCTCGAAGCGGGGCAGTGGCAGCTGTTGTTCGAACAGGACCGCGCCCTGCTGGCGCGCAGCCAGCGCATCACCGAAACGTTGTTGCCGGCCTGGCGGCAGGCGGTACTGGCGCGCCGCGCCGGTGACCAGCAGCAGCGCAACCAGCAGGCCGCGCAGCTGCAGGCACAGATCACCGCCGAGCTGGCCTCGGCGCAGGCTAGACTCGACTGACCCTCATACCCGATTGACCCCCTTCAAGGAGATCACGCCATGACCCAGGACCCGCAGGACAGCACCGCGCTTGCCGTGGCACCGGCCGCCGTCGACGACGCCACCCTGCAGGCCCTCGGGCTGGTAGCTGATGACCTGCCGCGCATCGCGGAAATCGGCCGCAGCCTGGAGGACATCCGTCCGGGCAACCTGCAGGTGTTCGGGCGCGAAGCGGCGGCCAGGACCGCGGCGTTTTCCAGCCAGCTGCTTGACCAGGTGCGCAACCGCGACCTGGACGCCAGTGGCGACAAGCTGGGCGAAGTGGTGCGCATCGCGCGCACGCTCAACCTGGATGGCCTCACCCCGCGTTCGAAGGTGCCGGTGATCGGGGGACTGATCGACAAGCTGCGCGCCTCCAAGGGCGAGCTGGTGCAGAAGTTCAGCGACACCAACCGCCAGATCGAGCAGCTGCTCGGCGATGTCGGCAGCCAGCAGGCACTGATGGGCCAGCGTGTGGGCGAGTTCGACCGCATGCACGAGATCGTGCGCGACGAACGTCATGCACTGGGCCTGCACATCGCCGCCGGCAAGCAGCGGCTGGCCGGCCTGCGCAGTGAACAGCTGGCCGGTGCCGGCAGTGAAGATCCGCAGGTGCGCATCCGCCAGGGCGAGCTGGACAACGCGATCCGGCTGCTCGACAAGCGGGTGGGCGACCTGGTGGTGATGCAGCATGCGGCCGATCAGTCGCTGCCGATGATCCGCCTGATCCAGGCCAATGCGATCCAGCTGATCGAGAAATTCAACACCGTCCGCGACATCACCATTCCGTCGTGGAAGCGCCAGTTCGCGATCCAGCTCTCGTTGAGCGAGCAGAAGCGTGCGGCGGAACTGTCCAACACGATCGATGACGCCACCAACGAGCTCATGCGGCGCAACGCAGACCTGATGCGGCAGACCTCGGTGGACACCGCCAAGGCGAACCAGCGTGCGGTGATCGACGTGGCGACCCTGCGCCACACCCACGAGCAGCTCATCGCCACCGTGGAAGAAGTCCGCACCATCCACCGCGAAGGCATGCAGCAACGCCAGCAGGCCGAGGTGGAACTGGCCAAGCTGCGCGACGACGTTCAGCAGCGCCTGGCGGCCCCCACTGCTGTGTAAGTGGGGGAACGACCCTACCGCAGCTGTTTGGCCAACCACCCGGCCAAGGATTCCACCCGCGGATCCTGGCCACCCTCCGGGGTGGCCAGCACCCAGAAGCCACCGGTTGCGGCAAAACCCCACGGCGCCAGCAGGCGCCCGGCCGCCAGCTCATCGGCCACCAGGGGCTCCGGCGCGATCGCCACGCCGAGTCCTGCCACCGCCGCCTCCAGCAGGTAGTACAGGTGCTCGAACCCGGTGCCCAGCTGCAGCTGCGCCGGATCCAGCTGATGCGACAACGCCCAGTCCGGCCACGCCTGCGGGCGCGAGGTGGTGTGCAGCAGCGGTTCGCGCAGCAGTGCGTGCGGTGGCTGCTGGCGCAGGCGCACCGCAGCCGGATGCTGCGGGCTGACCACCACGCCGACCCGTTCCGGGGCCAGTTCGCGCACCTGCCAGCCACGCGGCCACGGCGGCTGCGCCAGCAGCAGCACCGCATCCAGCGCCTGCTGCTGTTCGGTGAAGCTGCCGTCCTGCGCCGACCAGTGCAGCGGCACCTGCGGCAGGTCGGCCTGCAGCGCGGGCAGGCGGGGAATCATCCAACGCGCCAGGATGCTGCCGCTGCAGCCCAGGACCAGCGCCTCCGGCCGCTGCCGACGCTGCAGGGTGTCCACCGCCTCGCGGATCTGGGTGAACGCCCCGGCGCAGGCAACCTGCAGCGCCTGGCCGGCGGCGGTCAGGCGCAGGCCGCGGCCGGCACGCTCGAACAGCGCCAGCCCCAGGTGCTCCTCGAGCAGCCGCAGTTGGCGGCTGATCGCCCCGTGGGTCACATGCAGCGCTTCTGCGGCGCGTGCCACGCCGCCCAGCCGGGCGGTGGCCTCGAAGCTGCGCAACGCGTTGAGGGGCGGCAACGGCGTCTGGCTCATGTGAGTTTTCCTGACGGGTCTGTGCAGATAATATCGATATTCCGGTCACTACATGTGCGCTAAATTGTCAGCCTGTCTCCAACGGCTGTCGCGTCATGTCCGTATCGCCCGTCCCCCCCATCACCGATTTCCACGCCTATCCCGACGCCAACGGCCACTTCGGCCGCTACGGCGGCAGTTTCGTTGCCGAAACGCTGATCGGGCCACTGCAGGAGCTGGCGGCGGCCTATGACGAAGCGCGCCGTGACCCCGCCTTCATCGCCGCGTATGACAAGGACCTCACCCATTACGTGGGCCGGCCCAGCCCGATCTACCACGCCGAGCGGCTGAGCCGGCAGGTCGGCGGCGCGCAGATCCTGCTCAAGCGCGAAGACCTGAACCACACCGGCGCGCACAAGATCAACAATACCATCGGCCAGGCCCTGCTGGCCGCGCGGATGGGCAAGAAGCGCATCATCGCCGAGACCGGTGCCGGCCAGCACGGCGTGGCCAGCGCCACCGTGGCCGCACGGCTGGGCCTGGAATGCGTGGTGTACATGGGTGCCACCGACATCGAGCGGCAGAAGATCAACGTCTACCGCATGAAGCTGCTGGGGGCGACGGTGGTGCCGGTCACATCGGGCTCGGCCACGCTCAAGGATGCGCTCAACGAAGCCATGCGCGACTGGGTCACCAACGTGCGCGATACCTTCTACATCATCGGCACCGTCGCCGGCCCGGATCCGTACCCGCGCATGGTGCGTGACTTCAACGCCATCGTCGGCCGCGAAGCACGCGCTCAGATGCTCACCGATTACGGTCGCCTGCCCGATGCGATCACTGCCTGCGTCGGCGGCGGCAGCAATGCCATCGGCCTGTTCCATGCCTTCCTCAACGATCGCGACGTGCGCATCGTCGGCGCCGAAGCAGCCGGTGACGGCATCGAGACCGGGCGCCACGCGGCCTCCATCGCGGCAGGCCGCCCGGGCGTGCTGCATGGCAACCGCACCTATGTGATCTGCGACGACGACGGCCAGATCATTGAAACCCACTCGGTCTCGGCCGGGCTGGATTACCCCGGCGTAGGCCCGGAACACGCGTTCCTGGCCGACGCCGGTCGCGCCGAATACGTGGGCATCACCGATGATGAAGCGCTGGCTGCGTTCCACCAGCTGGCGCACAGCGAAGGCATCCTGGCCGCGCTGGAATCCAGCCACGCGGTGGCCCAGGCGATCAAGATCGCGCGCGAGCTACCCAGCGACAAGCTGGTGCTGTGCAATCTGTCCGGACGTGGCGACAAGGACGTGCACACCATTGCCGCGCGTGAGGGCCTGGTTCTGTGAATCCAGTGCTGCGCCAGGGACGTGCGCTGCTGATCGTGGTCGGTCTGGCTGGTTGCAAGCCGCCCGAGCCGCCGGTGCTGGCCCCTGCGGCGACGCCGGCGGCCATTGCGCCGGCCCGGCTGCCGGCGAGCAATGATGATGTGGCAGATCGCCCGTTCGAGGATGCACCACAGGACGCACCGCCTGCGGACCAAACCGATGCGCCGGCCGTGGTCTCGGTCGCGCTGGATCATGCCGGCGACGTGCTGATCGGCCAGCGTTTCAGCGAAGTCGAAGCGGACGGCGCATGGCATTCGGCCGGCCTGAGCGAAGGCGATGGTGCGCGCGCCTGTGAGTACTACGAGCGTGGCAGCCTGCCCGAAGGGGTGTCGATGATGGTCGATGACGGCCACGTGCAGCGCTTCGACCTCGACACCATCGACGGTTCCTACGAGGCGATTGTCCAGCCGGGGCCGTTCGGCCTGCGCCTGGGCATGTCGCTGGACGACGCGCTCAAACGCCTGCCCCCTGGCAGCACCCGCACACCGCATGCCTACGACCCGGACGTGGGTGAGTACCTGACCTGGCAGGACCCCGGTTCGGATCTGGCGATCCGGCTGGAGATCTTCGGCGGGGTGATATCGAAGCTGTACTGGGGCGCCAGTGGCGCCGTTGAATTGAAAGAAGGATGTGCCTGAAATGCCTGTTGCCCGTATCGACGCCTGTTTCGCCCGCCTGCGTGCCAGTCGCCGCAAGGCGCTGATTCCGTTCATCACCGCCGGCGATCCGGGCCTGGATGCAACCGTGCCGGTGATGCATGCGCTGGCCGCTGCCGGTGCGGACGTGATCGAACTCGGGGTGCCGTTCTCCGACCCGATGGCCGACGGCCCGACCATCCAGCGCAGCTCCGAACGCGCGCTGTCGCGCGGCGCTGGCCTGCGTTACGTGCTGGACACGGTGCAGGCGTTCCGGCGTGACGACACCACCACCCCGGTGGTGCTGATGGGGTATCTGAACCCGGTGGAGATCCACGGTACGGCGCGCTTTGCCGAGGCGGCGATCGCGGCGGGCGTGGACGGTGTGCTGCTGGTGGACCTGCCGCCGGAAGAGGCGGCCGAAACCCTGGAGATCTTCACCGCTGCCGGCCTGGCCCTGATCCTGCTGGCATCGCCGACCACGGCGGACGCCCGGCTGGATCTGGTTTCGTCGATGGCCAAGGGTTACCTCTACTACGTAAGTTTTGCCGGTGTCACCGGTGCGTCGGAACGTCTCGACAGCAGCGCTGCCGGTACCCGCCTGCGTGACCTGCGCAGCCGCTCGACCGTGCCGGTGGTAGCAGGGTTCGGCATCAAGGACGCAGAGAGCGCCGCCGCCATGGCCGTAGAGGCCGATGGCGTGGTGGTCGGCAGCGCGCTGGTGGCGGCCCTGGCCGAGACGGTCGATGCCGCCGGCGCTGCCCAGGTGGCGCGTACCTTCCTGCAGCCGCTGCGCGCCGCGCTGGACGCCTGAGAAGGCCGCAACGTACGGCCCAGCATGGTTTTCACGCCGGGATAACCCCACTGGCAGGGGGTCCCGGCCGTGGAACGGGTGAGCTAGACTGTCCGCCTTTGCGGCCCCCGGGCCGCCCTGAACGGAAGTGTCATCCCGCATGAGTTGGCTCAGCAAGTTGATGCCGTCGGGCATCCGCACCGACAACGTCCCCAGCAAGAAGCGCAGCGTCCCCGAGGGCCTGTGGGAGAAGTGCAGCAGCTGCGGCAGCGCGCTTTACGGTCCTGAGCTGGAAGAGAACCTGGAAGTCTGCCCCAAGTGTGGCCACCACATGGCCATCCGCGCGCGGGCGCGCCTGGCGTCGTTGTTCGACGCTGACAGCACCACTGAAATCGCCGCGCGCCTGGGGCCGACCGACCTGCTCAAGTTCAAGGACCAGAAAAAGTACAGCGAGCGCATCAAGGCCTCGCAGAAGAACACCGGCGAATACGATGCACTGATCGCCATGCAGGGTCTGCTCAAGGGGCGGCCGCTGGTGGCCTCGGCCTTCGATTTCGCCTTCATGGGCGGCTCGATGGGCTCGGTGGTCGGCGAGCGCTTCTCGCTGGCCGCGGAAAAGGCGCTGGAAATCGGCGCGCCGTACGTGTGCTTCTCCGCCAGTGGCGGTGCGCGCATGCAGGAAGGCCTGTTCTCGTTGATGCAGATGGCCAAGACCTCGGCGGCGCTCGGTCGCCTGCGCGCGGCGGGGCTGCCGTACATCTCGGTGCTGACCCATCCCACCACCGGTGGCGTGTCGGCATCGTTCGCGATGCTGGGCGACATCAACATCGCCGAGCCGCAGGCGCTGATCGGCTTCGCCGGCCCGCGCGTGATCGAGCAGACGGTGCGGGAGAAGCTGCCGGAAGGTTTCCAGCGCTCGGAGTTCCTGCTCGAGCACGGCGCCATCGACCAGATCTGCGACCGCCGCGAGATGCGTGACCGCCTGGCCGACCTGCTGGCCATGCTGGGCCGCCAGCCCGCCCCGGAGGCTGCTGCTTGATGGGCGCGCGCAGGTATTTCGGCACCGACGGCATCCGCGGTCGGGTCGGGCAGGGCGTCATCTCGGCGGACTTCGTGCTGCGCCTGGGCAATGCGCTGGGCCGCGTGCTGACCGAGCGTAACGGTCATCGGCCGGTGGTGGTGATCGGCAAGGACACGCGCATTTCGGGCTACATGTTCGAAGCGGCGCTGGAAGCCGGGCTGGTTGCGGCGGGGGCCGACGTGCAGCTGCTCGGGCCGATGCCGACCCCGGCGGTCGCGTTCCTGACCCGTACGCTGGGCGCAGACGCCGGGATCGTGATCAGTGCCTCGCACAACCCACATTACGACAACGGCATCAAGTTCTTCTCCGCCGATGGCGAGAAGCTCGACGATGCAACGGAGCTGGCGCTGGAAGCGGCGCTGGATACCGAGTTCACCACGGCAGATTCGGATCGGCTGGGCAAGGCGGCACGCGGTCGTGATGCGGTGGGCCGCTATATCGAGTTCTGCAAGGCCAGCGTGCCGCGCGGGTTTGACCTGCGCGGGTTGAAGATCGTGCTGGACTGCGCGCACGGCGCCACGTACCACATCGCGCCGCTGCTGTTCCGGGAACTGGGCGCGGAGGTGGTGGCCATCGGTGCAGAGCCGAACGGGGTCAACATCAACGATGGCGTCGGTTCGATGCACATCGACAACCTGGCGGCCAAGGTGCGTGAGGTGGGTGCAGACCTGGGCATCGCGTTCGATGGTGACGGTGACCGCGTGTTGATGGCCGATGACCAGGGCAACCCGGTCGACGGGGACGACCTGCTGTATGTGCTGGCCCCGTCGTGGCAGCGCAGCGGGCGCCTGCGCGGTCCGGTGGTGGGCACGCTGATGACGAACTTCGGGCTGGAGCAGGCGCTTGAACGCCTGGGCCTGCCGTTCCAGCGCAGCAACGTGGGCGACCGCTACGTGCACCAGGCGCTGGTGGAAGGTGGCGGGGTACTCGGTGGTGAAGCGTCGGGGCACCTGCTATGCCTGGATCGCGCCACCACGGGCGATGCGATCGTCAGTGCGCTGCAGGTGCTGGAAGTGCTGCGTCGCGAAGGCAAGAGCCTGCGCGAATCGCTGGTCGGGCTGACCCGGGTACCGCAGAAGACGGTCAACGTGCGCCTGGCGGGTGTTTCAGCAAAGGTGATCGTGCAGTCCGAAGGCGTGCAGTCGGCACTTGCCGCTGCGCAGCAGGCGGTCAAGGGCCGCGGCCGCGCGTTCCTGCGCCCCTCCGGCACCGAGCCCGTGGTGCGCGTCACGGTTGAAGCAGATACCGCCGAGCTGATGCAGGCCACACTGGACAGCCTGTCCAGCGCGGTGAAAGCAGCAGCCGCAGCGTAATGAAAAACCCGGCTTCGGCCGGGTTTTTTTGCGTTACGGTCCCGGCACCATTTTTTTCTGCCTGGCCTTGAACCGGTTGAACACCGGCGCGATCAACGGGTGGTAACTCCACGCGATGCGCTTGCGCAGCCAGCTGGCAGGGCGGTTGCGGATGGCGAAACGGTAGATGTGTTCCGGATCGCCGCCGACCACGTTGCGGCCGAACGGGTGGGTGGTGTGCAGGTAGCGGAAGCCCTGCGCGCGTGCGATGGGCAGGTAGTCCTCGTCGAAATCGCCGTAGGGCCAGCACAGCGTGTCGGACACTTCGCCCAGCTGTTCCTGCAGCACGCTGCGCGCCATTTCCAGGTCGCGGGTGATGCCTTCGCGCTTCTGTTCGCGGCTGATGTCCTGCTTCATCCAGCGCGTGTGGGTGTGGGTGTGGCAGTGCACTTCGAAGGTGCCGGCGTCGATCATGGCGCGCGCTTCGCTCCAGCGCATCATCACGTCGTCGTGGCGGTTCTCGCGCAGGATCGCCGCCTCACAGCCGCGATGGTCGGGCGTGGGGGGCAGTGCCGCGCCGGGCTGGCCGGCGTGCGGCCGTACCGGGCCTTCGCCCATCCAGCCGGTGACCACGAACACCACGGCGTGCATGCCGTACTTCTGCAGGATCGGGTGCGCGTACACCCAGTTGTCCAGGTAACCGTCATCGAAGGTGATCACGATGGACTTCCGTGGGACGGGCTTGCCGGCCAGGAAGCCGGCGTACTGCTCGAGCGTGAGCGAGGTCCAGCCGTTGCCGGCCAGCCAGGCGATCTGGCTTTCAAAGTTTTCCGGCGACACCGTGATCATGCCCGGCGAGGGCGACACGTGGTGGTGCATCAGCACCGGCACGGTTCTAGCGTTGGCCATGGCCCAGTTCCTTCAACCACTGGTGGTAGTAGTGTTCAGTGGCTTCAGTGTGCCCGGTCGGGGTGAAGCGGTGCGCGCTGCGCATCCAGTCCCACCCGGCCTGGCCCATCTGCCGGCGTCGCTCTGGCTGCTCGACCAGGGTCTGCAGCGCGCGGGTGAGCGCGGCCTGGTCGCCGAGCGGGGCGAGCAGGGCATTGCTGCCTTCCAAAAGCATCTCCGGCACGCCGCCGACCCGGGTGGCGACGATCGGCACGCCGACGTAGGCGGCTTCGAGGAATACCGTGCCGGCGGCCTCCTTGTGGGTGGCCAGGGCAAAGATGTCGAAGCCGGTCATCAACCGGCAGGCGCCGTGGCGGTAGCCGAGCAGGTGGACCTGCGCGGCGATGCCGAGCGCTTCGCGCAGCGCCTTGAGTTGATCCAGCACGGGCTGGCCGTCGCCCACGATCACCAGCTGCAGGTTCGGCTGCTGGCGGCATAGCGGGGCCATGGCGCGCAGCAGGTCGGCGTGGCCCTTGGCTTCGCGCAGCACCGCGACGCAGCCGACCACGATCTGGTCATCGGTGAAGCCAAGTTCGCGGCGAACCTCGGCACGGGTTTCCTGCAGGCATTGCCAGGCATCATCGCTGTGCGCCTGCGACCACTGCGGTGGCACGGCGATGGGCGGAACGATGCCGATGTGGCCGTCGGCCACGCCGCGGTGGACCAGCAGCTGCTTCACGAAGCTGCTCACGGTCAGCACCCGGTGCGGCAGGCCGGTGTAGGTGAGCAGGGAGTTGACCGGGCTCATCAGGTGCCGTGAGCGCACCACCAGCGGCGCGCCGGCCAGGCGCGCACCGGCGGCGGCAATGAGTGCGTCGCGGCGGCTGGTGGTGTTGACCACGTCATAGGTGTGCCGGCGCACCAGCCGTTTCACCGACCAGATGCCGCGCAGCAACCGCAGCGGCCCACCCATCTTCAGCGCATGCACGGTGAAGCCCGCTTCGCGCGCCACTTCGCCCAGCCGTGCACCGGGCTGGCACAGCAGCGACACGTCGTGGCCGCGCTCGCGCATGGCCAGCATGTGCCGGTAGATGTAGATCTCCTGGCCGCCGAATCCCTTGGCGGCTTCCGTGTGCAGGATTTTAAGGGGCTTGTTCATCATGAACGTTCCAGGGGTCTAGACAATCAACGTCATTGCTTGCGGAAGTGGGTCAACGCGTTCCAGGCAGTCCGCACTGCCGCCGGGTCCGGCGGCTGGTCGTGCAGGGGCAGGTAGTGGGCGTCCAGGGTGGTGGCGTTGCCGAACTTGTCGAACACGTAGGTGCGGTTGCCTTCACGGATGCCGCGCTGCGACCAGCTTTCCACCAGCAGGGGACGCGCCGGGCGGGTGGCGTCGAACAGGTCCTGGCCGGTGCTGAAATCGGCCAGTGCGTTCTCGCAGCCCAGCCCGTGACGCATCAGGGTCGGCACCCAGTCTTCGTGGCTGCTGGCGGCGTCGTGCCGTGCCGGGTCACGCCCGGGCCAGTGCAGCACGAACGGCACCTGCATCTGGTAGTCCGAGAAGTTGCCATTGTGGCCCCAGTAGTTCAGGCCCAGGTCGTTGAATTCTTCGGCGTGGTCGCCGGTGACCAGCACGATGGTGTTGTCGGCCTGGCCACTCTCGCGAAGGGTCGCCAGCAGCTGGCCGATCAAGGCATCGGTGTAATGCACGGCGGTGCGATAGCGGTTGCGCTCGGGCGTGGCGTCGTGCTCGTCGTCGAAGGCAAGGAAGTTCACTTCCGTGGCCATCGGCGTGGCCAGCGCAGGGTAGGCCTCCGGCAGGTGGTACGGCGCGTGGGTGCTGTCCAGGAACACCATGCCGAACCAGTGGCCGCCGCCGGGCTGGCGGATGTCCGTACCGAGCGCATCGACGATGTGCTGGTCACGCGCGGCGACCGCCAACGACGACGGCGCGGTATGCAGCTGGTCGCGTACCTGGGCGAACACGGTGCGGTCGAATTCGGGGCTGTACAGCGGTGCACTGCCGTACAGGTGCAGGTCGTAGCCCTGTTGCTGCAGCACGTCGAACAGGATCGAGCCGCGCTGCTCGCTGAGCATGCTGGACCAATAGCCGCCGGGCAGGCCGTAGAGCAGGCCGAACAGGCCATAACGGGTGGCATTGCCGCTGCTGTAGTGGTGGTCGAACACCTCCGATTGCTGCGCCAGCGCCCAGGTGTTGGGCATGGTGGTGGCATCCAGCGCGTCGTGCCGCAGCGATTCGAGCACCACCACCAGCACATTGGGTCGGGTGTGGCTCTGGCAGCGCAGCGGCTGCAGCGGGTACTGCAGCTGGCTGTGGCGCGGATCGGGCAGGTTGGCCTGCGGCAGGCTGCGTACGCCAAGGCGGTGCATGTGGCGCTTGGCGGTGATCGGCTGCGCCCACGGCAGGTAGGCCCACTGGCCGGTCACGGCACGCTCGCCCAGGGCGTCGTAATAGGCCGTGGCGATCTGGCCGGTAGCCATCAGCGCCAGCCCGGCGGCCCAGGCCAACAGCACCGGGCGACGCCGGGTGCGGTCGGGCACCAGTTTCCAGCAGGCCCAGGCCAGCAGGACTTCGGCGGTGGCCACGGCCGCCAGCACGCCCAGCGACTGCAGCCAGCTCTGCCAGGACAGGGCCACCTGGTCCTGCAGCGCGCCCCCGAACACCATGTTCATCACCATGGCATTGAGGTGGAAGCGGTACAGCGCGAAGACCTTTGCATCCACCAGCAGCAGGCACAGCCACAGGCCCTGCAGCAGCACGGCGCTGACCACCAGCGGCCGCGGCGAGCGCGGCCACAGCCCCACGGCCAGTGGCAGCAGCGACACCAGGCTGCCGAAGGCAAGGAAATGACCCGGAAGGGCAAGGGCCAGGTAGCCCAGCCCCAATGCGCCACCGGGGTTGTCGTGCAGGGGCGTGTTGCCCAAGGCGATGGCAATGGCCACGCAGGCGTTGATGGCGGTGAACAGGCTCAGCCAACCCAGTCGCGTCCAGCGCGTGGGTGCGGGCGAAGGGGAGGCGGGGCGCGATACGTCCATGCAGGGTCGGTCAGATAGGGTGAATCGGAAGACGTGGCGGCGGCGTCCTGTGCCGCCCGGCCGCGTCGACGCGGTGGGCGGGCGCATTGTATCGGTTTGTATCAATGCATCGGCGGCGTCGATTGTCCGATCTGGCACAATGTTCAGCCGGGCCACAGGCGTGGCCCCGCATACCCACCACGAACAAGCCAGGAATCGCTGTGAGCCAGATCCCCACCCTCGACATCACCCGTTTCGACAGTGACCGCGATGCCTTCGTCGCCGAGCTGGGGGCGGCCTACCGTGAATGGGGTTTCGCGGGCATCCGCAACCACGGCATCCCGCAGGCGGACATCGACGCGGCCTACGACGTATTCAAAGCCTTCTTCGCGCTGCCGGAAGCCACCAAGCTGCAATACCACCTGCCGGGCACCGGCGGTGCGCGTGGCTACACGCCGTTCGGCGTGGAAACGGCGAAGGGCTCCAAGCACTTCGACCTGAAGGAGTTCTGGCATATCGGCCGTGAGATCCCGGACGACTCGAAGTACCGTGACGTGATGGCCCCCAACCTGTGGCCGACCGAGGTCCCGGGCTTCAAGGAGAAGGGCTACGGCCTGTACCAGGAACTGGACAAGCTGGGCTCGCGCGTGCTGTCGGCCCTGGCGCTGCACATCGGCCTGCCGATCGACTTCTTCGCGGACAAGACCAACAACGGCAATTCGATCCTGCGCCCGATCCACTACCCGCCGATCACCGCCGACGACATCCCGAACGTGCGCGCGGGCGCGCATGGCGACATCAACTTCATCACGCTGCTGGTGGGCGCCAGCGCGGCCGGCCTGGAAGTGCAGTCGCACGAGGGCAAGTGGGTGCCGTTCACCTCGGACGCGGACACCATCGTGGTCAACATCGGCGACATGCTGCAGCGCCTGACCAACCACGTGTACCCGTCCACGATCCACCGCGTGGTCAACCCCCCGGGCGAGCAGGCCCGCCAGCCGCGTTACTCGGTGCCGTTCTTCCTGCACCCCAACCCGGACTTCCTGATCGACGTGCTGCCGACCTGCATCACCCCGGAAAACCCGAGCCGTTACCCGGAGCCGATCACCGCGCATGGCTTCCTCGAAGAGCGGCTGCGTGAGATCAAGCTGAAGTGATTGGGAAAGGCCACCATCAGGTGGCCTTTTCTATTAGTGGCTTGTTTCATACGCGAACAGCCTGGCTATTGGTTGCTACCGGCCCTCGCCCCCGAAGGTGGGTCGATGCCGGACGGAAACAGCGCCACGACCAACGGTCGTGGCCTACCAATGGGTGATCGATCATTCCGGTAGGTGCCGACCGTTGGTCGGTACGCCTTACCGCTCTAATGCGTGCGCGCCGACCATGCGTGGGCGGGGTCGGGGCGGGTGGGGTGTAGGGACTGTCAAAAACATGGATGTTTTTGCCAAGCCCCCATGGATGGGTTCACGGCGTGTCCCGTAACCCCACCCGGCCCGGCCCCGCAACCCATACGAGCCGGTAACCTAGATCTGCTCTGGCTCTGGCTCCTGCAATATCCATTTGAAATGTAAGCGTTTTCGGGAAACGCGCATTCGTTACATCCGGTATCATTGCCGGCTGATACCCCAAAGGAGCCCCGCCATGCGCCGCAAGATCGTCGCCGGTAACTGGAAGCTGCACGGCAGCCGTCAATTCGCGACCGACCTGGTCAGCGATATCGTCGCCAGCCTGCCGAAGGGTGGGGTAGAGGTCGTCATCCTGCCGCCGCTGCCGTACCTGGGCGAGCTGGTCGAGGCCTTCGAGGGCCGTGCCGTCGCTTTTGGCTCACAGGACGTCAGCTCCAACGAAAAGGGCGCCTACACCGGCGAAGTCTGCGCCGCCATGCTGGCCGACGTCGGTGCCCGCTATGGGCTGGTCGGCCATTCCGAGCGCCGCCAGTACCACAATGAAAGCAGCGAGCTGGTGGCCCGCAAGTTCGCCGCCGCCGTGCATGCCGGCCTGGTGCCGGTGCTGTGCGTGGGCGAAACCCTGGAGCAGCGTGAGGCTGGCCAGACCGAAGACGTCATCGCCAGCCAGCTGGCGCCCGTGCTGGAGCTGGTTGGCCCGGCCGGGTTCCAGCATGCCGTGGTGGCCTATGAGCCGGTCTGGGCCATTGGCACCGGCCGCACCGCCACCAAGGAGCAGGCCCAGCAGGTCCACGCGTTCATCCGTGGCGAAGTGGCCAAGCTCGATGCTAGAATTGCCGATTCGTTGCCCATCCTGTACGGCGGCAGCGTGAAGCCCGACAACGCAGCGGAACTGTTCGCGCAGCCCGATGTCGATGGTGGGCTGGTGGGCGGCGCCTCGCTGGTGGCCGCGGATTTCCTGGCCATCGCCCATGCGGCGGCCGCTATTTGACATGCCCGAGGGCGGATTCGAAATGCTGATGTTGATCCTCAATGTGGTCTACGTGCTGGTCGCGGTGTCCATGATCGCGCTCATCCTGATGCAGCGTGGTTCCGGCGCGGCCGCAGGCTCGGGTTTCGGTGCCGGCGCTTCGGGCACGGTGTTCGGCGCGCGCGGCGCGTCCAACTTCCTGTCCAAGTCGACCAAGTGGCTGGCCGTGGTGTTCTTCGGCATCAGCCTGTTCATGGCCTGGTACGCCAGCCATGGCGCGCGCCCGGCGGTCCAGCAGGACCTCGGCGTGATGTCTGCCCCGGTTGCGCCCAGCGCCCCGGCGGTCCCCGCAGGTGAGCTGCCGGCCGTGCCGAAGGCCCCGGAAGCCGCTGTCCAGCAGCCGGTTCCGCAGGCTACTGTGCCGGCTCAGGCGGAAACGCCGAAATCGGGTGAAGAAAAGCCTTCGGAAGGCTCCCAGACTCCCTGAAGACGGTTACAATATGCGGCGCGTTGGGGGATTCGATTGGAACTCCCGGCGCGATACGTAAGCCCAGGTGGCGGAATTGGTAGACGCACTACCTTGAGGTGGTAGCGACTTAGGTCGTAGGGGTTCGAGTCCCCTCTTGGGCACCATTTTGTTTGTAAGCGGATACGTCTGGCGCGCAAAGCGCCAGTAGCGTTTTCCGTCCACTCCCCCATGCCAAGACGCCTGCAGGCGTGGCGGCAGAGGCAAGAGAGAATCGCTGTGCTGGCCGAATATTTGCCGTCTCTGCTGTTTCTGATTGTTGCCACCGGTATCGGCGTTGCGCTGATGCTGGTCGGCCGGTTCCTCGGTCCCCGGCGTCCCGATCTGAAAAAGCTCTCGCCGTACGAATGCGGCTTCGAGGCTTTCGAGGACGCGCGCATGAAGTTCGATGTGCGCTACTACCTGATCGCCATCCAGTTCATCGTATTTGACTTGGAAATCATCTTCATCGTGCCGTGGACCCAGGTCTTCATGGAGCTGGGCGCACGTTCGCTGGTCACGATGGGCCTGTTCGTGGGCATGCTTTTCCTCGGTTTCATTTACGTCTGGAAGAAGGGAGCGCTGGAATGGGAGTAATTCAGACTCTCGATGGCCTGATGAACAACCCGGTCCCGGAAGGGCGGGTCGATGACATCCTGCGCCCCGAAGGCGACAACCCGCTGCTCGAGAAGGGCTATGTGACCACCAGCGTCGACGCGCTGCTGAACTGGGCACGTACCGGCTCGATGTGGCCCATGACCTTCGGTCTGGCCTGCTGCGCGGTTGAAATGATGCATGCCGGTGCCGCGCGCCTGGACCTTGACCGCTACGGCGTGGTGTTCCGCCCGTCGCCGCGCCAGTCCGACGTGATGATCGTGGCCGGTACCCTGGTCAACAAGATGGCCCCGGCCCTGCGCAAGGTCTACGACCAGATGCCGGACCCGAAGTGGGTCATCTCCATGGGCAGCTGCGCCAACGGTGGCGGCTACTACCACTACTCGTATGCAGTGGTGCGTGGTTGCGACCGCGTGGTGCCGGTGGACGTGTACGTCCCCGGTTGTCCGCCTACCGCCGAAGCGCTGGTGTACGGGATCCTGCAGCTGCAGAAGAAGATCTGGCGTACGCAGACCATCGCCCGCTGACATTCCTCCTGACAAGAGCACGCCAAGCCCCCATGGCAGAGCAAGCATCCTTCATCGACCGACTTTCCGCACGTTTCGCTGGTGCGCAGGTCTTCGTGGTCGAACCCCGCGGCGAAGTGACGCTGGAAGTGCCCGCCGCTGACTGGCATGCCACCGCTCTGGCGCTGCGCGACGAATTCGGTTTCGAGCAGGCCGTTGACCTGTGCGGCCTGGACTACCTCGGCTACGGCAGCGACGAGTGGGACACCTCCGATGTCTCCTCGCAGGGCTTCAGCCGTGGCGTCGAGGGCAAGTCCGTCGGCCGTTTCGCCTGGGGCGAGTTCCCCACCCGCGAAACCAGCGATGGCGCCCAGCCACAGCCGGTGCCGCTGCAGCGCTACGCCGTGGTCGCCCAGCTGCGTTCCTACCAGCACAACCTCACCATGCGCATCCGCTGCTTTGCGCCGAACGAGGAACTGCCGGTGGTCGCCTCGCTGACCAGCGTGTGGCCGGGCCTGAACTGGTTCGAGCGCGAAGCGTTCGACCTGTTCGGCGTGATCTTCGAAGGCCACCCGGACCTGCGCCGCATCCTGACCGACTACGGCTTCGTGGGGCATCCGTTCCGCAAGGACTTCCCGCTGATCGGCAACGTCGAAGTCCGCTACGACGAAGAAAAGAAGCGCGTTGTCTATGAGCCGGTCACCTCGGTCGAGCCGCGTGTCGGCGTGCCGCGCGTGATCCGTGACGACGCCCGTTTCCAGACCGCTGCCGGCGAAAGCGCGCAGACGGAGGCAAGCAAGTGAGCCAGATCCACCAAGCCCACCAGGCGTTTGCGAGCAACCCGGCCGAACTGCGCCAGGAAATCCGCAACTACACCATGAACTTCGGTCCCCAGCATCCGGCCGCGCACGGTGTGCTGCGCCTGATCCTGGAAATGGACGGCGAAACCATCATGCGCGCCGACCCGCACGTCGGCCTGCTGCACCGTGGTACCGAAAAGCTGGCCGAATCCAAGCCGTTCAACCAGTCCATCGGTTACATGGACCGCCTGGATTACGTGTCCATGATGTGCAACGAGCATGCCTACGTGCGCGCCATCGAAACCCTGATGGGGATCGAAGCGCCCGAGCGTGCCCAGTACATCCGCACCATGTTCGATGAAATCACCCGCATCCTGAACCACCTGATGTGGCTGGGTTCCAACGCGCTCGACCTGGGCGCGATGGCGGTGATGCTGTACGCCTTCCGCGAACGCGAAGAGCTGATGGACTGCTACGAAGCGGTCAGCGGCGCGCGCATGCACGCGGCGTACTACCGTCCGGGCGGCGTTTACCGCGACCTGCCGGACCAGATGCCCAAGTACAAGGAATCGCGCTGGCACAAGGGCAAGGCCCTGAAGAACCTCAACGCCTCGCGCGAAGGTTCGCTGCTGGACTTCCTGGAAAACTTCACGGTCGAGTTCCCCGGCCGCGTCGACGAATACGAAACCCTGCTCACCGACAACCGTATCTGGAAGCAGCGTACGGTGGGCATCGGCGTGGTCAGCCCGGAACTGGCGCATGCCTGGGGCATGACCGGCGTGATGCTGCGTGGCTCGGGCGTGGCCTGGGACCTGCGCAAGAAGCAGCCGTACGCCAAGTACGATGCCGTGGATTTCGACATCCCGCTGGGCAAGGAAGGCGACTGCTACGACCGTTACCTGGTCCGCGTGGCCGAGATGCGCGAATCCAACCGCATCATCAAGCAGTGCGTGCAGTGGCTGCGTGCCAACCCCGGCCCGGTCATGGTCAAGAACTTCAAGGTCGCCCCGCCCAGCCGCGAGGACATGAAGGACGACATGGAAGCGCTGATCCATCACTTCAAGCTGTTCAGTGAAGGCTACTGCGTCCCGGCCGGCGAAACCTACGCCGCGGTTGAAGCGCCCAAGGGCGAGTTCGGCTGCTACCTGATGTCCGATGGCGCCAACAAGCCGTTCCGCGTGCACCTGCGCGCGCCGGGCTTCGCCCATCTGTCCTCGATCGACTCGGTCGTGCGCGGGCACATGCTCGCCGACGTGGTGGCCATGATCGGCACCTACGACCTGGTGTTCGGCGAGGTGGACCGGTAATGGCCACCGCATGCACGATGCCTGACACCCGCCGGCTGCTGCCGGCGCTGCAGGTTCTGGTTTTTAACGATTTGGTATTCGCTGAGGTCGGCCGATGAAGGCGACGGGTAATTTCGAGGCGGCGCGCGACGTCGACCCGATGGTGGTGTTGAGCGACAAGACGCGCGCGCACATCGATCACTGGCTGTCCAAGTTCCCGCCGGACCGCAAGCGTTCGGCGGTGCTGCAGGGCCTGCACGCCGCCCAGGAACAGAACGCCGGTTGGTTGACCGACGAGCTGATCGCCGGCGTGGCCAAGTACCTGGACCTGCCGCCGGTGTGGGCCTACGAAGTGGCCAGTTTCTACTCGATGTTCGAGCTGGAAAAGGTCGGCCGCCACAACGTTGCCTTCTGCACCAACATCAGCTGCTGGTTGAACGGCGCCGAAGACCTGGTCGCGCATGCCGAAAAGAAGCTCGGCTGCAGGACCGGCCAGTCCACCGCCGATGGCCGCATCTACCTCAAGCGTGAAGAAGAATGCCTGGCCGGTTGCGCCGGTGCGCCGATGATGGTCATCAACGGCCATTACCACGAGCGCCTGACCGTCGAGAAAGTCGACGAGCTGCTGGACGGGTTGGAGTAAGACATGGCACATCATCACGCACCCCAGGGTCCGGTCGGTCCCGCACCGCTGCCGCACCAGGTGGTCTACACCACCTTGCACTACGACACCCCGTGGTCGTACGAGAACTACCTCAAGACCGGTGGCTATGCCGCCCTGCGCAAGATCCTCGAAGAGAAGATCTCGCCGGAGCAGGTCATCGAGATGGTCAAGCAGTCGAACCTGCGTGGCCGCGGTGGCGCCGGCTTCCCGACCGGCCTGAAGTGGTCCTTCATGCCCAAGGGCACCATGCAGAAGTACATCCTGTGCAACTCGGACGAATCCGAGCCGGGTACCTGCAAGGACCGCGACATCCTGCGTTACAACCCGCATTCGGTGGTGGAAGGCATGGCGATCGCCTGCTACGCCACCGGCAGCACCGTGGGCTACAACTACCTGCGTGGTGAATTCCACCACGAGCCGTTCGAGAACTTCGAGCAGGCCCTGGCCGACGCGTATGCGAACGGCTGGCTGGGCAAGGACATCCTCGGCAGCGGCGTGGACATCGACATCTATGGCGCGCTCGGCGCAGGTGCCTACATCTGCGGCGAAGAAACCGCGCTGATGGAGTCGCTGGAAGGCAAGAAGGGCCAGCCGCGCTACAAGCCGCCGTTCCCGGCCAACTTCGGCCTGTACGGCAAGCCGTCGACGATCAACAACACCGAGACCTATGCCTCGGTGCCGGCGATCATCCGCAACGGCCCGGAGTGGTTCCAGGGCCTGAGCCTGACCAAGAACGGCGGCCCGAAGATCTTCTCGGTCTCCGGTTGCGTGCAGAAGGGCGGCAACTTCGAAGTGCCGCTGGGCACCACCTTCGACGAACTGCTGGAAATGGCCGGCGGGCTCAAGCCGGGCCGCACCCTCAAGGGCGCGGTGCCGGGCGGCGTCTCGATGCCGGTGCTGAAGGCCGAAGAGCTCAAGGGCCTGCAGATGGACTACGACACCCTGCGTGCCCTGGGCACCGGCCTGGGGTCGGGTGCCATCGTGGTACTCGACGACAGCGTGTGCTGCGTCAAGTTCGCCTGCCGCATCAGCCAGTTCTTCCACAAGGAATCCTGTGGCCAGTGCACCCCGTGCCGTGAAGGCACCGGCTGGATGCACCGCGTGCTCGAGCGCATCGTCGCCGGCAAGGCCACCATGGAAGACCTGCACCAGTTGAAGGCAGTGGCCGGCCAGATCGAAGGCCACACCATCTGCGCGTTCGGTGAAGCGGCGGCATGGCCCATCCAGGGCTTCCTGCGCCAGTTCTGGGACGAATTCGAGTACTACATCGTCAACGGTCATTCGATGGTTGACGGCAAGAAGGTGGAGGCAGCCGCCGCATGAGCGCGCAACCCAACAATCCTGGTGGCACCCCGGCGATCGTGCCGGAAGGGCATGTGACCGTCGAAATCGACGGCCAGTCCCTGGTCGTGCCCAAGGGCTCGATGATCATCCAGGCCGCCGACAAGGCGGGCATTTCGATCCCGCGCTTCTGCTACCACGAGAAGCTGCCGATCGCGGCCAACTGCCGCATGTGCCTGGTCGACGTTGAAAAGTCGCCCAAGCCTGCGCCGGCCTGCGCCACCCCGGTGATGGATGGCATGAAGGTTGCCACCCGCAGCGAAAAGGCCCTGAAGTTCCAGCGTTCGGTGATGGAGTTCCTGCTCATCAACCACCCGCTGGACTGCCCGATCTGCGACCAGGGCGGCGAGTGCGAGCTGCAGGACGTCTCGCTCGGCTACGGCCGTTCGGTGAGCCGCTTCAATGAGCGCAAGCGCGTGGTGCCCGACGAGGACATCGGTCCGCTGGTCGCCACCGAAATGACCCGCTGCATCCAGTGCACCCGCTGCGTCCGCTTCACCGCCGACGTCGCCGGTACCTATGAACTGGGTGGCATGTATCGTGGTGAAAACCTGCAGATCGGCACCTACGACGGCAAGCCGCTGACCACCGAGCTGTCCGGCAACGTCGTCGACGTGTGCCCGGTCGGCGCGCTGACCAACAAGGTGTTCCAGTTCCGCGCCCGTCCGTGGGAACTGACCGCGCGCGAATCGCTGGGTTACCACGACGCGATGGGCTCGAACCTGTTCCTGCACGTTCGCCGCGGCGAAGTGCTGCGTTCGGTGCCGCGCGACAATGAACTGGTCAACGAATGCTGGCTGTCCGACCGCGACCGTTATTCGCACCAGGGCCTGTACAGCGCCGACCGCGCCGTCAAGCCGCTGCGCAAGGTCAATGGCGAATGGCAGGAAGTGAGCTGGGCTGAAGGCCTGGCCGCTGCCCGCGAGATCCTGTCGGCCAACAAGGGCGACGACCTCGGCGTGCTGGTGCACCCGTCGGCCTCGAACGAGGAGGGTGCCCTGCTGGCCCGTCTCGCCAGCGGCCTGGGCACCGGCAACATCGACCACCGCATCAACAACCGCGACTTCTCCGACGCCGCCACTGCCGAGATCTTCGGCCTGTCGCTGGCCGAGATCGAAGGCGCCGACAGCATCGTCGTGCTCGGCAGCAACATCCGCCACGAGCTGCCGCTGCTGCACGCCCGCCTGCGCAAGGCGCAGACCACGCGCAACGCGAAGATCCACGCGATCAACCCGGTCGATTTCGATTTCGCCTTCAAGCTGGCCGGCAAGCAGATCGTGGCCCCGTCGAAGTTCGTCGAGGCCCTGGGCAACGCCGACCTGCGCCAGGCCGTGACCGGCACCGCCGTGCTGATCGTCGGTGGCATCGCCGAAAACCACCCGCAGGCTGCCGCGATCCGCGCTGCCGCGCGTGACTTCGCCGCCGCCACCGGCGCCAAGCTGTGCCGCATTCCGCAGGGCGCCAATGCCGTGGGCCTGTCCCGCGCCGGCGTGCTGCCGGCCGGCAAGGACGTCAGCGCCATGCTGGCCCAGCCGCGCAAGGCCTATGCCCTGTACGGCATCGAGCCGGGCCTGGATTTCGCCGATACCGCCGCCGCCCGCAAGGCGCTGGCCGGTGCCCAGGTGGTGGCGTTCAGCCAGTTCGCCTGCGCCTCGACCCGCGATGTGGCCGATGTGATCCTGCCGATTGGCGCGCTGCCGGAAATCGACGCCACCCTGACCAACCTCGATGGTCGCGAGCAGTCGGCCCGTGCCGGCGGCAAGCTGCCGGGCGAGGCCCGTGAAGGCTGGCGCGTGCTGCGCGCACTGGGCGGCGAACTGGCCCTGGCCGGTTTCGAGTTCACCGACCTGGCCGGCCTGCGGGCCAGCCTGGCTCCGGTCAGCGTCACCGTGTCCACCTCGGCGGCAACGCCAGTGACCGGCGACGGCCTGGAAGTGGCGTCCACCGCTGCGATCTACCGCACCGATGCGGTGGTCCGCCGCGCCCAGGCGCTGCAGTCGCACCCGCTCAACGCCGCGCCGCGCATCGTGCTCAATGCCGATGACGCCGCCCGCCTGCAGCTGGTCGAAGGGCAGATGGCCAAGGTCGGCACCGATGCCGGTCGCGCCACGCTGCCGGTGGTGGTCGACGCCCGCGTCGCCGCGGGCTCGGTCTGGATTGAATCGGGCCACGGTGCAACCGCACCGCTGGGTGCCGCACGCGTAACGGTGGTGGCTGCATGAACGAATTGCTGTTGAACGCGGTCGACCCGCTCCACCAATGGCTCCTGGGCCTGGGTGAGATCGGCGCGCTGCTGTGGATCGTGCTGAAGATCCTGGTGATCGCCATGCCGGTGATCATCGCGGTGGCATTCTTCGTGGTCTGGGAACGCAAGCTGATCGGCTGGATGCACGTCCGCCACGGCCCGATGTACGTGGGCATGGGCATCTTCCAGGCCTTCGCCGACGTCTTCAAGCTGCTGTTCAAGGAGATCATCCAGCCGGCGAGCTCGCACAAGGCGATGTTCGTGCTGGCGCCGCTGATCACCCTGGCACCGGCCTTCGCGGCTTGGTCGGTGGTGCCGTTCGATGCGCAGGTGGTGCTGTCCAACGCCAACGCCGGCCTGCTGTACCTGCTGGCGATGACCTCGCTGGGCGTGTACGGCATCATCCTGGCCGGTTGGGCGTCCAACTCCAAGTACGCCTTCCTGGGTGCCATGCGCGCCTCGGCGCAGATGATCAGTTACGAAATCGCCATGGGCTTTGCCCTGGTCGGCGTGATGATCGCGGCCGGCAGCCTGAACCTGAGCAACATCGTGATGGCGCAGGCCGGCAACTCCGGCTTCTTCGACTGGTTCCTGATTCCGCTGTTCCCGCTGTTCATCGTGTACTGGGTGTCCGGCGTTGCCGAAACCAACCGCGCGCCGTTCGACGTGGTGGAAGGTGAATCGGAAATCGTCGCCGGCCACATGGTCGAGTACTCCGGTGGTGCGTTCGCGCTGTTCTTCCTGGCCGAATACGCCAACATGATCCTGATCAGCTTCCTGATCTCGATCTTCTTCCTCGGCGGTTGGCTGAGCCCGTTCCAGGGCTGGATCACGGCGGACATCTCGCCGTGGATCGACTGGATCTGGAAGGGCGGTGCCCCGTGGCTGCTGTTGAAGGTGTTCTTCTTCGCCAGCGCCTACATCTGGTTCCGTGCCAGCTTCCCGCGTTTCCGTTATGACCAGATCATGCGTCTGGGCTGGAAGGTCTTCATCCCGCTCACCATCGCGTGGATTGCGGTAACGGCTGTGATGGTGTTCTACGGCGTGATCCAGAAGGGCGTCTAAGTGATGAATCGAATTACCCATTACTTCAAAAGCCTGCTCCTGCTCGAGCTGCTCGGCGGTCTGTGGCTGACCCTGAAGTACACGTTCAAGCCCAAGTACACGCTGATGTACCCGATGGAGAAGTTCCCGCAGTCGCCGCGTTTCCGTGGCCTGCATGCGCTGCGCCGCTACCCCAACGGGGAAGAGCGCTGCATCGCCTGCAAGCTGTGCGAAGCGGTGTGCCCGGCGCTGGCCATCACCATCGATTCGGCCAAGCGCGAAGACGGCACCCGCCGTACCACCCGCTACGACATCGATCTGTTCAAGTGCATCTTCTGCGGCTTCTGCGAAGAAAGCTGCCCGGTGGACTCGATCGTCGAGACCCATATTCTCGAGTACCACTTCGAGAACCGTGGCGAAAACATCGTTACCAAGCCGCAGCTGCTGGCCATCGGTGATCGGCTTGAAGCCGAAATCGCCGAGCGTCGTGCCGCCGATGCCGCTTTCCGCTGAGGTTGAATGATGGATTGGGTAAATATCTTCTTCTGGGTCTTCTCCATCGTGGCGGGCATTTCCGCTGCGGCGGTGATCAGCGTGCGCAATCCGGTCTACGCCGTGCTGTGCCTGATCCTGACCTTCTTCTCCGTGGCCTGCATCTGGATCCTGGTCGGGGCTGAGTTCCTCGGCGTGGCACTGGTGCTGGTCTACGTCGGCGCGGTGATGGTGCTGTTCCTGTTCGTGGTGATGATGCTCGACATCGACGCCTCCAACCTGCGCGAAGGCTGGGTCCGTTACCTGCCGCTCGGCCTGGTGGTCGCGGTCACCATGCTGGTGCAGATGCTGATCCTGATCGGCGTGAAGGGCAGGGCGGTCAACCCGCTGCCGGCCGACAACGCCGCCGCTCTGGCCGCCGACAGCTCCAACATCACCTGGCTGGCACGCAGCCTGTTCACCGAATACCTGCTGCCGTTCGAGTTCGCCGCCGTCATCCTGACCGTGGCCGTGGTCGCTGCCGTGATGCTGACCCTGCGTCGCCGCACCGGCCTGAAGACCCAGAACCCGACCGAGCAGACCATGGTCAAGGGCCGCGACCGCCTGCGCGTGGTCAAGATGGCGTCGGAAACCCCGGTGGTCCACACCAACACCAAGCCGTCCGGCAACGAGGAGGCTGCCCCGTGATCACCCTCGGTCATATCCTGGCACTCGGCGCGCTGCTGTTCTGCATCAGCCTCGCCGGCATCTTCCTCAACCGCAAGAACATCATCGTGCTGTTGATGTCCATCGAACTGATGCTGCTGTCGGTGAACATCAACTTCGTCGGGTTCTCGCGCGAAATGGGCGACACGGCCGGGCAGCTGTTCGTGTTCTTCATCCTCACCGTGGCCGCGGCCGAGGCCGCGATCGGCCTCGCGATCCTGGTAACCCTGTTCCGTACCCGCCGCACCATCAATGTCGGCGAAGTCGATTCGCTGAAGGGCTGATCCGTAGATGGAAATTACTCTCTCCAAGAGTCTGTTGATCGCAGTGGTGCTTGCACCGCTGGTCGGCAGCATCATCGCTGGCCTGTTCGGTCGTCAGGTAGGGCGCATCGGCGCGCAGACCGTGACCATCCTGGGTGTCGCGGTCAGCTGCGTGCTGTCCAGCTACGTGTTCTACCAGCTGCTGTGGGGCGGCGCGCAGCCGTTCAACCAGAACGTCTACACCTTCTTCGAGGTCGGCCAGTATTCGGCGCATGTCGGTTTCATGATCGACAAGCTGACCGCGATGATGATGGTCGTGGTCACCTTCGTGTCCTTCCTGGTCCACGTGTACACCATCGGGTACATGCAGGATGACCCGGGCTACCAGCGCTTCTTCAGCTACATCTCGCTGTTCACCTTCTCGATGCTCACCCTGGTGATGAGCAACAACTTCCTGCAGCTGTTCTTCGGCTGGGAAGCGGTGGGCCTGGTGTCGTACCTGCTGATCGGCTTCTGGTTCAAGCGCCCGACCGCGATCTTCGCCAACATGAAGGCGTTCCTGGTCAACCGCGTGGGTGATTTCGGCTTCATCCTGGGTATTGCCGGCGTGCTGTGGGTGTTCGGTTCGCTGGACTACGCCACCGTGTTCGCCAATGCCTCGGACATGCTGGTCAACAGCCAGTACTCGCACATCCAGGTGTGGTCCGGTGCGATCAGCCTGTTTGGCAGCTCCCTCCAGATCACCGAGGCACCGGTCATCTGGGCGACCGCCACCATCATCTGCATCTGCCTGTTCATCGGCGCCATGGGCAAGTCGGCCCAGGTTCCGCTGCACGTGTGGCTGCCGGACTCGATGGAAGGCCCGACCCCGATCTCGGCGCTGATCCACGCCGCGACGATGGTCACCGCGGGCATCTTCATGGTCACCCGCATGTCGCCGCTGTTCGAGCTGTCGCAGACCGCGCTGAACTTCGTGCTGTTCATCGGTGCCACCACCGCGTTCTTCACCGGCCTGATCGGCATCGTGCAGAACGACATCAAGCGCGTGGTCGCGTACTCCACGCTGTCCCAGCTGGGTTACATGACCGTGGCGCTGGGCGTGTCGGCCTATTCGGCGGCCGTGTTCCACCTGATGACCCACGCCTTCTTCAAGGCGCTGCTGTTCCTCGGCGCGGGCTCGGTGATCATCGCCATGCACCACGAGCAGGACATGCGCAAGATGGGCGGCCTGCGCAAGTACATGCCGATCACCTTCATCACCATGTGGATCGGCACCCTGGCCCTGGTCGGTACGCCTTTCTTCTCCGGCTTCTACTCCAAGGACACCATCATCGAGGCCGCGCAGCACCACGCGCACGTGTCGTCGAGCTGGGTGGCGACCTATGGCTACTGGGCCGTGCTGGGTGGCGTGATCGTCACCAGCTTCTACAGCTTCCGCCTGCTGTTCCTGACCTTCCATGGCAAGGAACGCTTCCGCGACGCGCATGATGATCATGGCCATGGCCATGACGATCACCATGCCGCTGATGCGCATGCCGATGCCCATCATGGCGACGCCCACCACGGTGACGCGCACCATGACGACCACGGCCATGGCCACGGTCCGCATGAGCCGCACGAAACTCCGTGGGTGGTGACGCTGCCGCTGATCCTGCTGGCGATCCCGTCCATCTTCATCGGTTTCTTCAGCATCGGTCCGATGCTGTACGGCACCGACTGGGCCGGTCACCATGCCGAGCACGGCATCCCGGGCCAGGTGCATTCGTTCTTCACCGGCGTGGTCGATTTCTACGACCCGGCACGCAACACCATTGGTGCCCTGGCGGAAGAGTTCCATGGTCCGGTGGCGTTCGCCCTGCACGGCATGATGGCTCCGGCCTTCTTCCTGACCGTGGCAGGCTTCCTGCTGGCGGCCCTGTTCTACCTGTGGAAGCCGGAACTGGCCACGAAGTCGCGCAAGACCTTTGCGCCGCTGGTGTCGGTGCTGGAGAACAAGTACGGGTTCGACAAGCTCTGGATCGGCGGTTTCGCCGGTGGCGGCATCAAGCTGGGCAAGGTTTCGCGCGCGATCGACACGAACATCGTCGATGGTGTGGTGGTCAACGGTTCGGCACGCCTGATCGATCTGGCGGCCAACCTGCTGCGTCGCACCCAATCCGGTTTCCTCTATCACTACGCCTTCGCGATGATCATCGGCCTGATTGCCCTCCTGGGCGTCCTGATGCATTACCTGCGTTGATGACCTGTACGGAATAAGAAGACGTGTCGAACTGGCCTCTACTCAGTGTTCTCATCTGGCTGCCGATCCTCGGCGGTGCCTTGATCCTTGCCATCCGTGATGCGCAGACCGCCCGTTGGGCGTCGCTGGGCGTGGCGGTGCTGACCTTCGTGATCAGCCTGTCGCTGCTCAGCGGCTACGACGTGGCCAACGACGCACTGCAGTTCGTCGAGACCCGCGCCTGGATCCCGGCCTACGACATCGGCTACAACCTGGGCGTGGATGGCATCGCCATTGCGCTGATCCTGCTGACCACCCTGGTCTCGGTGCTGGCGCTGATCGGTGCCTGGAGCGCCATCGACAAGCGGGTCAACCAGTACGTGGCCGCCTTCCTGATCCTCGAAGGCGTCACCGTGGGCATCTTCGCTGCGACCGACGCGATGCTGTTCTACGTGTTCTTCGAAGCGATGCTGATCCCGATGTTCCTGATCATCGGTGTCTGGGGCGGCCCGCGCCGCATCTACGCCGCGCTGAAGTTCTTCCTGTACACCTTCCTCGGCTCGGTGCTGATGCTGGTGGCGCTGATCTACCTGTACCTGAAGGGCGGCAGCTTCCAGCTGGCCGACCTGTACCAGCTGCAGCTGTCGGCCCAGGAGCAGACCTGGATCTTCTTCGCCTTCCTGATCGCCTTCGCGGTCAAGGTGCCGATGTTCCCGGTCCACACCTGGCTGCCGGACGCCCACGTGGAAGCGCCGACCGCCGGTTCGGTGATCCTGGCCGCCATCGCGCTGAAGATCGGTGGCTACGGCTTCCTGCGCTTCAACCTGCCGATCGTGCCGGATGCTTCGCAGGAATGGGCATGGCTGGTCATCGCGCTGTCGCTGATCGCGGTGATCTACGTCGGCCTGGTCGCCCTGGTCCAGGACGACATGAAGAAGCTGATCGCCTATTCGTCGATCGCGCACATGGGCTTTGTCACCCTGGGCACCTTCATTGCCCTGTGGCTGGTGCGTGACGCCGGCAACGCCGATGCGGCCCGCCTGGGCCTGCAGGGCGCGATGGTGCAGATGGTCTCGCACGGCTTCGTGTCCGGCGCGATGTTCTCCTGCGTGGGCGTGCTGTACGACCGCATGCACAGCCGCCGCATCGCCGATTACGGCGGCGTGGTCAACGTGATGCCGTGGTTCGCCACCTTCGCCATGTTGTTCTTCATGGCCAATGCCGGCCTGCCGGGCACCAGCGGTTTCGTGGGCGAGTTCATGATCATCATGGCCAGCTTCCAGCGTAATCCGTGGCTGGCCCTGGCCGCCGCAACCACGCTGGTGATCACCGCTGCCTACACGCTGTGGCTGTACAAGCGCGTGTTCTTCGGTGAAGTGGCCAACGCGCATGTGGCCGAACTGAAGGACATCAACGGCCGTGAATGGCTGGTGTTGGGTGTGTTCGCCGTGGGTACGCTGGCGCTGGGTCTGTATCCCAAGCCGCTGACCGACCTGATGGAACCCTCGATCGCGAAGCTGGCGATGCAGATCGCATCCAGCAAGTTGCTGTAATTCCAGGATTTGATGATGACCACCTCGCCGCTGTTGCCACTGACCGCCGCTGACCTGCCGCCGCTCGCTCCGGAGCTGGTGCTGATCGGCAGCGCGTTCACCCTGTTGATCCTCGATCTGTTCATCAGCAAGCAGAACAAGATCTGGACCCACCTGTTCTCGGTCGCTGCACTGGCGGTCGTGCTGTTCATGCTCGCCACCGGCGTGGGCGGGCAGGGCGAGGTCTTCCACGGCATGTTCGTCCGCGATACCGCGGCCGATGTGATGAAGGCCGTGATCGTGCTCTGCAGCGGCCTGACCCTGGTCTATGGCTGGAGCTACCTGCGCGAACGCGATCTGTTCCAGGGCGAAATCCCGGTACTGATCCTGTTCGCCACCTCCGGCATGATGATCCTGGTCTCGGCCGGCAGCCTGCTGATGGTGTACCTGGGCCTGGAACTGCTGGCGCTGTGCTCCTATGCGCTGGTCGCCAGCAACCGTGACAACGGCCTGGCCACCGAAGCGGCGATGAAGTACATCGTGCTGGGTTCGCTGGCCTCGGGCCTGCTGCTGTACGGCATGTCTCTGGTGTACGGCGCCACCGGTTCGCTGCACCTGGATGCCATCAACGCGGCCATCCCGAACTCCGACGAGAAGATGCTGCTGCTGACCGGCGCGGTGTTCATGATCGCCGGCGTGGCCTTCAAGCTGGGTGCGGCCCCGTTCCACATGTGGCTGCCCGACGTGTACCAGGGTGCCCCGGCACCGGTTGCGCTGTTCATCAGCTCGGCCCCGAAGCTGGCGGCCTTCGGCATGGCCTACCGCCTGCTGGAAGTGGGCGTGGGCCCGCTGTCGGACGAGTGGAAGTACCTCATTGGTGGCCTGGCCGCGCTGTCGCTGGTGATCGGCAACCTGATGGCGATCGCGCAGAGCAACCTCAAGCGCATGCTGGCGTACTCGACCGTGTCGCACATCGGCTTCCTGCTGCTCGGCATCGCCGGTGGCGGCGAGCGGGGCTATGCCGCCGCGCTGTTCTACGCGCTGAGCTACGCGATCATGTCCACCGCCGGTTTCGGCGCGATCATCGCGCTGTCGCGCAACGGCTTCGAAGCCGAGAAGATCGACGACCTGAAGGGCCTCAATGCCCGCAACCCGTGGATGGCAGGCCTGGTCCTGTGCATCATGGCATCCATGGCCGGCATCCCGCCGTTCCTGGGCTTCTGGACCAAGCTGGCGGTGCTGGGCGCGGCCATCAACGGCGGCATGCTGTGGCTGGCCATCCTGGGCGTCATCTGTGCGGTGATCGGTTGCTTCTACTACCTGCGTGTCATCAAGGTCATGTACTTCGATGAGCCGGTGGGCGAGCCGCTGCCGGCCAACAACGACCGCGTGCTGGGTGTGGTGCTGGGCGTGAACGCCCTGGCGCTGCTGGCGCTCGGCCTGGCCTGGAACCCGATCATGGTGTGGTGCCAGCAGGCTTTTGCGCATCTCGCCTGAAAAACGATACAAAGCTGCGCAATTAGTGTAATATTCGTTTCCTGAGTTGTTGATGCAGCGGTTTCGCCAGAACATCGTTGCGGTACGGATCAACTCAACCACTTCTGCTGCGGGGTGGAGCAGTCTGGCAGCTCGTCGGGCTCATAACCCGAAGGTCGCAGGTTCAAATCCTGCCCCCGCTACCAAATAGCCCCGGTGCATGCCGGCGGCAGTGGACGAAAAAGCGATCCCGGCAACGGGATCGCTTTTTTGTTGGGTGGTGCAGGGCGGGGGCAGCGGGGCATGGGCCCCGCTCTACACGCCCTTTTAATTGCGGTGGGCGTATTTCGTGGGCTTGTCGGGGGACACACGCACAAGTCGGCCAGTCGGCCAGGGGTAATCGTGTCCTTATCTACGTCCGCGCTGGGCTATAACGGGGTGTTGCATGAGGCCGCAGGGTCCTGGCAGATCCTCGGCAACGGGTACCGCGTCTACAACCCGGTGCTGATGCGCTTCCACAGTCCCGACGACATGAGCCCATTCGGAAAGGGTGGCCTCAACGCCTACGGCTATTGCCAGCTCGATCCGATCAACCAGGTGGACCCCAGTGGCCATTGGTCGCTCAACGTGTTCGCCGCCAATCTTCTTGGCTTCAGGTTGAGGACACCGCTGGTCGCCCTGGTCGTCGCCGCAACAGCGGGGGCGCTTTCCGCTGTCGGCCTTGCAGCGGCGTCAAAGAACGATACCCAGCGGGCACTGTCGATTACCGCAGCGGTCATGTTCGCCGGAATGAGCCTCAAGCTGGGTCATCACGCCTGGGTCAAGCGCAAGCCTGCAGCGGCGACTCCGGTCGGCGCGCCGGCGGCCACACCCGTGCCCACGCCACTCACGGCGTCGGCGCCCCCGATCACACCGCCGACCCCGACGGCACCGCTCGTGCCCAGCCCGCACTCGACACCTCTGCGGTTGGGTTCGCCTACCCCGTCCCGCCGTTCGTCGTCCTTGCCGTATTCGCCGCCGAAGGTTGCGACCCATCGTGCTCAGCCGCAGGTTCGGGGGGCGAACCGTGCGGACCTGCCGGTACCCCGGCCCTCCTTCTCGCCGACGGGTTTACGTCAACCGCGCACCCTGCCCGCCGCTTCGCCCAGGGTGCGCTCGGCGAGCATCAGGTCAGGGGCGGCGAGGTGGGAAGAAGCGACCACGCCACGTTGGGTATGACCGCATCGCGTGCCCCTTCCTGTGCCGGCGGCGGCCAGCAGGGCCTCGCAGCCAAGCGGGAGGAGCGGACCGGTCCGGGCTACAACGGCCTGCTGCACGAGCCGGGCCGGTGCTGGCAGTTCCTGGGCAATGGCTACCGGATCTACAACCCGCGGCTGGGCCGCTTCCATAGCCCCGACGACAGCAGCCCCTTCGACCGTGGTGGCATCAACATCTACAGCTATTGCGCTGGCGATCCGATCAACCATGCCGATCCCACCGGCCACTTCCTGATGCCGATCGCGACGTTACTCGGAGGTGGCGCGGTGGCGTTGTTCGGCGCGTCCGGTGCAGTCGCCATCACCGGCGACAGCAAAAGTGCAAAGTTCCTGGCCGTGCTGGGAGGCGCCTTTGCTGTCGCGGCGCTGGCGGCGCTCGGCGCTCGCGCCCTGGTCCGCAGGCAATCGAGCTCGCGCCTGGGAGAGGTGCGCATCCACCGCGGAAAGAACAAGGACTGGCTCGACGTCCATGGAAGTTCCAACGGGTCCCTGGTCGGCAACACGCCCATGGACGGTACCGAGATGACCGCGTTTCTCAGGTCGAAGGGGCTGGGCGACAAGCCGCTGATCTATCTGTCGTGCAACTCGGGGACCGGGCCGGCGCCGCAGGCGCAGGTGGTGGCCGATGGCCTGGGGCAGCCGGTCATCGGCTTCGTGGGCCCGGTCGCAGGCAATGCGTTCACCCACAGGCCCATGGGCGTGTACCACGCCAGGGTGTTCCGTCCCCAGACCGGACTGGCACGGGTCAACACGGCCATCCGCAATACCGCGCTGAACCGGAGAACCCGGGCGGGCGTGATGCAGCGGCTGTCGGGCTTGCGGTGAGGCATGCGGCCATGTCGCTGGGCTTTCACGGTGAACTGCATGGCGCCGGTACGCAGTGGCAGATCCTGGGGAACGGGTATCGCGTGTACAGTCCCGTTTTGAGGCGGTTCCATCGCCCGGACAGTCTGAGTCCGTTTGCAGAAGGGGGCCTCAATGCCTATGCCGCATTCGGCGGCGATCCCATCAACCTGGCCGACCCCAGCGGTCATTTCGCACAGCTTGTGGTGGGCGCAGCCGTGTTGGCGGGCGCTGGGGCCTTGGTGGGCTCGGCCGCGGCCGGGACGAAGGGGGAGGGCACCACGGCCGGTATCCTGGCCGCAGTTGCGCTGGGCGTGGGCATGGCGGCGGCAGGAGGAATGCACATGCTGCGGGCGTCCCCGCGCGTGACCGCAGTCGGCGTGCCCCCAACCACGCCACCGGTGCCAACCGTGCAGCCCGGCCGGACCGTGCGCATCGGCGGGTTGCGCTTTGCCTCGGGAGCGCGCGGCGATGAGCTGGTCGCCCATGGGCTTCCCTTCGCCACCGGCTCCACGAGTGCGGTGAGCGGGCACGCGCTGGCCCAGCAGGTGAGCACGGCAGTAGGCCCAGGCTATCGCTTCAAACCGATCAACATGCTGTCCTGCTACTCCGCCGTCGGCGGGCGCTATGCGTCGCAGGCGCAGCGGTTGGCCAACAAACTCAACGTTCCGGTCAGGGGATACAGGGGGCGCACCCACGGAATGCAGGCGCGGAACTCCAATGCGGGTCCCGACGACCACATATCCACCGTGTTCCGTCCGCAGACCGGCGTCGCCAGGACGGTCACCTCGGTGCTCAACACCGCGCTGCACCCGGTCGGTCGGGGCATGCGTGTGGTTGCCCGTGCGGCGCAGGCAGTGCGGTCTCGCTGAGACTGCAATGGGCCGGGGAGAGGTCATCACCACGTTTTAATTCTGCCGGACCAATGATCGGCGCGTCGGGGGACACAATCCTGGTGCGGACCGCGCGCCGAAGGGGGTTCCATGCCGTCACTTGCCAGCACCGCGCCACGCGCCAGCCGTCACGAGGACACCCGCGGCTGGCTGGGTTACAACGGCCAGCTGCACGAGCCGGGCGCAGCCTGGCAGTTCCTGGGCAATGGGTATCGCATCTACAATCCGGTGCTGATGCGGTTCCACAGTCATGACAGCATGAGCCCGTTCGGAGAGGGCGGAATCAACGCGTACGCGTACTGCCCGGATCCAATCAACTGCGCGGACCCGACTGGCCACTTCTTTCAGTACCTTGCATGGGGTGCCGCAGTGGGGGCACTGGGGGCGGGCGCAGGCGCAATTGTTGCGCATGGAAAGGGCGACGCGTCGCTGAGTAACCTGTTAGGCGGGGCCTCCATGGTGCTCGGGCTCGTAGCCGCTGCGGCGTTGGGAGGGCACGGCCTACGCCGCGCCGCAGCGCCGGGTAGAACAGTCGCGCCGTCACAGCGTCCGCCGCCCGCCGCGCCCACGTTGCAGCAGAATGAGTCCGTCAGGGTCGGTGGCCTGACTCTGTACTCCAAACCTGACCGGGACATCATCGTGGGACACGGAAACTACTTTGTTAACGTATCAGACGGGCCCGTCACCGGAGGGAGGCTTGCCCAACAGCTCAAGCAAGCGGCCGGTCCGGGGTACGCGTTCAAGCGCACGGAATTTCAATCCTGTTTCGGTGGCGGAGGGGGAACATGGGCTTCGCAGGGGCAGCGGGTGTCCGACAAGCTGGGCGTGCGCATCGATACCTTCAAAGGAACATCAACTGCCCCGGAGTTGGGTACGTACATTACCGGTCAAGCGGGCCGGGTCAGCTTTTTCCCTCAGAGTGGAGTGGCGCGGTACCGCACGGCGGTACTGAACAGCGCGCTTCACCCCGTCGGTAGATCCTGGGCCCTGCTGGGACGAACCGTAAGACGCATACGTGGCCAGTGAGTGTCACCAGAACCCGCGCGCCATGCATGGCCATACTGGTACCGGCTGAGCAGGGGGGTTGCACGCACCCGCAACTCCCATTACAATTCCGCTTCTGCTGCGGGGTGGAGCAGTCTGGCAGCTCGTCGGGCTCATAACCCGAAGGTCGCAGGTTCAAATCCTGCCCCCGCTACCACAGAAAATCTGCAGTGCAGATGCAGTAGACGAAAAGGCGATCCTGGCAACGGGGTCGCTTTTTTCGTTGGGGCGGGCAGGGGCATCAACGAAGCTGAATGCAGGGGCGGATCCGGCCCTTTGGCGTCCGCGCCCGTTGCACCAGCGCGGTGCAACCGCTATCATCCACGGCTTAGCGGACTACCTGACTGGACCCATTCCCTGGAATGCGGACCGTCCCGCGACCGGCTTCCGGGCCGTGCGACTTCCCCTCAGGTAGTCGTGACCCCCCGGAAGGCTGGGCTCGCAGTTTCACGCACCGCGCGTGATCTGCAACCGGAATCCAGCATGACCGGAGTCGTACCGGACAAGGGGCCCAGCGGGCCCTTTGTTGTTTCCGGGCCCCAGGCCGTGCGCCGGGGCAGCACCTCTTTCAACGAACCAAGGCAGACTGTGAGCGACAAGGCAACCGAAATCGCGAATCTGCTCGCCCCCACCGTTCAGTCGCTGGGTCTCGAGCTGCTGGGTGTGGAGTACCTGACCGCCCCGGGCGGCGCAACGCTGCGCCTCTATATCGACGTGCCGCTGGCAGAACAGCCCGAGCGTGTCGTCAACATCGACGACTGCGAACGCGTGAGCCGCGAAGTGTCGGCCCAGCTGGACGTGGAAGACCCGATCACCGCCAACTACACGCTGGAAGTGTCCTCGCCCGGCGTGGATCGTCCGCTGTTCACCTTCGACCATTTCGAACGTGCGGTGGGCGAGTCGGCCAAGGTCACCCTGAAGCTGCCGCAGGACGGCCGTCGTCGCCTGCAGGGCGAAATCCTCGGCGTCGATGCCGAGCAGAAGACCGTCACCTTCAAGGTCGACAATTCCCCGTTTACCGCCGACGTCGAGAATATCGAGAAGGCACGCATCATGCCGGACTGGGCCGCCCTCGGCCTGGCTCCGACCAAACCGACTGGCCCGGCACCCAAGCAGGGTGGCAGGGCGAACAAGAAACCATCCAACGAGCCGGCGGCCAAGAAGCCGCGCGCGGAGTGAGCCAACAATGAGCAAGGAACTTTTGCTGGTAGTGGACGCGGTCGCCAATGAAAAAGGCGTTCCGCGTGAAGTGATCTTCGATGCGATCGAAGCAGCACTGGCGTCGGCCGCGAAGAAGCGCTATCCCGATGAGGAAGTGCTGGCGCGCGTGTCGATCGACCACAAGGACGGCACCTACGAAACCTTCCGCCGCTGGGAAGTGGTGGCCGATGACGTGGTGATGGAATCGCCCGACCGCCAGGTTCGTCTGATGGATGCCATCGACGAAGCCGAAGGCGTGGAAGTGGGCGATTACATCGAAGAGCAGATCGAAAACCCGGACTTCGGCCGCATCGCGGCGCAGGCGGCCAAGCAGGTGATCGTCCAGCGCGTGCGCGAAGCCGAACGCCAGCAGGTGGTCGATGCGTGGAAGGACCGCGTGGGCGAGCTGGTCACCGGCGTGGTCAAGCGTGCCGAGCGCGGCAACATCTACGTGGACCTGGGCGGCAACGCCGAGGCCTTCATCCCGAAGGACAAGGGCATTCCGCGCGACGTGCTGCGCGCTGGCGACCGCGTGCGCGGTTACCTGGCCGAAGTCCGTTCGGAACCGCGTGGCCCGCAGTTGTTCATCAGCCGCGCCGCCCCGGAATTCATGATCGAGCTGTTCAAGCTCGAAGTGCCGGAAGTGGGCCAGGGCCTGGTCGAGATCAAGGCCTGTGCCCGCGATCCGGGCGACCGCGCCAAGATCGCCGTGCTCGCCCACGATGCGCGTACCGATCCGATCGGCGCCTGCATCGGCATGCGCGGTTCGCGCGTGCAGGCGGTGTCCAACGAGCTCAATGGCGAGCGCGTGGATATCGTGCTGTGGAACGACAACCCCGCCAACTTCGTCATCAATGCGATGGCGCCGGCGGAAGTGCAGTCCATCATCGTCGATGAAGACAAGCACTCCATGGACCTGGCCGTCGCTGAAGAGCGCCTGGCCCAGGCGATCGGCAAGGGCGGCCAGAACGTGCGCCTGGCCAGCCGCCTGACCGGTTGGCAGCTCAATGTGATGACCCAGGACCAGGTGACCGCCAAGTCCGAGGCAGAGCAGGGCGTTGCCCGCCAGCTGTTCATGGACAAGCTGGAAGTGGATGAAGAAATCGCCGCCATCCTGGTGACCGAAGGCTTCAACACCGTGGAAGAAATCGCCTACGTCCCGGTCGGCGAACTGCTGGCCGTGGAAGGCTTCGACGAAGACATCGTCGAAGAGCTGCGTGCCCGTGCCCGCGATGCGCTGCTCAACGAAGCGCTTGCGGTGGAAGAGGGTCTGGAAGATGGTTCGCCGTCCGAAGACCTGCTCGCCCTGGAAGGCATGGACGAGGCAACCGCCTACGCCCTGGCCGGCCACGGTGTGCGTACGAGTGAGGACCTGTCGGACCTGGCCGCCGATGAGATCCTCGAGTTCGGTATCGAGGACATGGACCAGGAGCGCGCCGCCGCCCTGATCCTTGCCGCCCGAGCCGAGGAGATCGCCCGCCTGGAGCGCGGCGAATGAGCCAGCGATGAACAGTGCCCTGACCCGATCAGGGCTTAGACTCCGCGCTGCCTTCGCCCGTTTCGGAGGAGCGCCAACCAGATCATAGGATCCGAATGTCGCAGCAAACCACCATCCGCAAGCTTGCCGAACTGGTCAATACGCCGGTCGAAAAACTGCTTGAACAGCTTGCCGAGGCCGGCATGAAGTTCAGCGGTCCCGACCAGGTCGTGACCAGCACCGAGAAGGTGAAGCTCCTGGGCTTCCTTCGTCGTTCGCATGGCAAGACCGAGCAGCCCGTCGAAAGTGCCGACGAAGCTGCAAAGAAGATCACCCTCAACCGTCGCAAGTTGCAGGAAGTGACCGTCAGCGCCGGCCGCAGCAAGACCACCGTCAATGTTGAAGTGCGCCAGAAGCGCACCTACACCAAGGACGCCAGTGGCAAGGCGATGACGCCGGATGAGGAGCGCGCCGACATCCTTCGCAAGCTGGAGGAATCCCGCCAGCGCAATCTGGACGAGCAGCGTGCACTGGCCGAGAAGGACCGTGCGCGCGATGAGGAAATCGCACGCAAGCGCCAGGAAGAGATCGACGCCAAGGAACGCGCCGAAGCCGAGCGCAAGGCTGCCGAAGCCGCTGCGGAAGCGGCGAAGAACGCCCCGCCGGCACCGGTAGCCGCGCCGCGCCCGGCCGCCAGCGAAGCGCCGGCCCGTGCCGCGCGTCCGTCTGCGCCGGCACCGGCACGTCCGGCTGCACGTGCGGACGACCGCAACTCGAACAACAACAACCGCCCGGGCGCCAAGCGCGACGACGATGGTGGCAACCGCTTTGCCGGTCAGCTGCACCTGTCGGCCGCCGATCGCGCGCGCCGTGGCAACAACAGCAACTCGCGCGGTCGCCCGACCGGTCGCACCCAGCACGGCGGCCGCCGTGACAGCAACCAGTCGCGCAGTGGCGGTGGTGCCCATGGTTTCGAACGTCCGGTCGCACCGATCGTGCGTGACGTCACCATTGGCGACACCATCACCGTGGCCGACCTGGCCCAGAAGCTGGCCGTGAAGGGCGGCGATGTGGTCAAGGCGCTGTTCAAGATGGGCGTGATGGCCACCATCACCCAGACCATCGACCACGACACCGCCGCGCTGGTGACCGAAGAACTCGGCCACAACGTGATCCGTGCCAACACCAACGACGCCGAAGACGCGCTGCTGGCGTTGAACGAAGGCGAGCAGGGCGAAGCCGTTGCGCGTCCGCCGGTGGTCACCATCATGGGCCACGTCGACCACGGCAAGACCTCGCTGCTGGATTACATCCGCCGCACCAAGGTGGCCACCGGCGAAGCCGGCGGCATCACCCAGCACATCGGTGCGTACCACGTTGAAACGCCCAAGGGCGTCATCAGTTTCCTGGATACCCCGGGCCACGCCGCGTTTACCTCGATGCGTGCCCGCGGTGCCAAGCTGACCGACATCGTGGTGCTGGTGGTGGCTGCTGACGACGGCGTCATGCCGCAGACCAAGGAAGCCATCCAGCACGCCCGCTCGGCGGGTGTGCCGCTGATCGTGGCGATCAACAAGATGGACAAGTCCGGCGCGGACCCGATGCGGGTCAAGAACGAACTGCTCACCGAGCAGGTCGTGGCCGAAGACTTCGGTGGCGACATCCAGATGGTGGAGATCTCGGCCAAGGCTGGCATGGGCATCGACGAACTGCTGGACGCCATCTCGATCCAGGCCGAACTGCTGGAACTGAAGGCCGTGGCCGATGGCCGCGCCAGCGGCGTGGTCATCGAGTCCTCGCTGGACAAGGGCCGTGGCCCGATCGCCACCGTGCTGGTGCAGCAGGGTTCGCTGAAGAAGGGCGACTACCTGGTCTGCGGTATCCAGTACGGCCGCGTGCGCGCACTGTTCGACGAGACCGGCAAGCAGCCCGACCAGGCCGGCCCGTCCATCCCGGTGCAGGTGCTGGGTCTGTCCGGCGTGCCGGATGCGGGCGATGACTTCGTGGTGGTCGAGGACGAGCGCCTGGCCAAGGACGTCGCGCAGCAGCGCGAAACCAAGCGCCGTGAATCGCGCCTGGTGCAGTCGGCCGGTAGCCGCATGGAAGACATCATGGCAACCCTGGGCAAGGGCGATGGCCAGCAGGTGCTGAACCTGGTGATCAAGGCCGATGTGCAGGGTTCGGTGCAGGCCCTGAGCCAGGCACTGGTCGCGCTGTCCAACGACGACATCCGCATCAACGTGATCCACTCCGGCGTGGGCGGCATCACCGAATCCGACGCCAACTCGGCCGTGGCCTCCAAGGCTACTGTCATCGGCTTCAACGTGCGTGCGGATGCTTCGGCCCGTCGCATCATTGAATCCAACGGCGTGGACCTGCGTTACTTCTCGATCATCTATGACGTGATCGATCAGGTGAAGCAGGTGGCATCCGGCCTGCTCGGCGTGGAAATCCGCGAAGAGATCATCGGTATCGCCCAGGTGCGCGACGTGTTCCGCAGCTCCAAGTTCGGTGCCGTGGCCGGCTGTATGGTCATCGAAGGTACGGTCAAGCGCAGCAAGCCGATCCGCGTCCTGCGCGACAGCGTGGTGGTGTTCGAAGGCGAGCTGGAATCGCTGCGTCGCTTCAAGGAAAACGTCGAGGAAGTTCGCAACGGTACGGAATGCGGTATCGGCGTGAAGGCTTACAACGATGTGAAGCCGGGTGACCAGATCGAGTGCTTCGAGCGTATCGAAGTGCCGCGCACCCTGTAATGTGGAAGCGGCCCGACCAACGGTCGGGCCCTACCAGGTCTCGGGACCCGTCCGCCTGGTCCCGGTCCCACCGGTAGGTCACGACCGTTGGTCGTGACCCGCCCATCCGAATATTGAAGAGTTCCCCGTGCCGAAAACCTTCCATCGAACCGACCGTGTTTCCGCCCAGATCCGCCGTGAGCTGGGTACGCTCGTGCATAACCTCGTGCGTGTACACGGCTTGCCCTCGGTGAGCGTTTCCGACGTCGAAGTCACCCGTGACATGGCCCATGCCAAGATCTTCGTCACCGCTTTGATGCCGGAACGTTCGGCCGAAGCGATGAAGGGGCTCAAGGAGCTGGCCTGGGAGCTGCGCATGGACCTGGCCAAGGCCATGAAGCTGCGCCACGTGCCGGAGCTGCACTTCCACTACGACGATTCGGTCGACCGTGGCGAGCACATCGACAACCTCCTGCGCGACCTGCCCGACACGCTCGCGGCCGAAAAGAGCCGCAACGCCAAAGACGGCGACGACGGCGACGACGGCGAAGACAAACCCGAATAAACCAACAGCCCGCAAGGGCTGTTGTCCTGTATGGCCCGCCCTGCGTGCCTGCACGACCAATCCCGGCGAAACACCATGACCCGAATCACCTTCCGTCGCCTGGACGGCATCCTCCTGCTCGACAAGCCCACCGGCATGAGCTCCAACGCCGCGCTGCAGGTGGCCCGCCGCCTGTTCCGCGCCGAGAAGGGCGGCCACACCGGCAGCCTGGACCCGCTGGCCACCGGCCTGTTGCCGCTGTGCTTCGGTGAAGCCACCAAGATCGCCGGCCTGCTGCTGGGCGCGGCCAAGGCCTATGACGCCGACATCGTGCTGGGCCAGACCACCGATACCGACGATGCCGACGGCAGCGTGCTGCTGGAGCGGGCGGTACCGGCTATCAGCCGCGACCAGCTTGAAGTGGCCCTGGCCCCCCTGAAGGGCCGGATACGTCAGCGCGCCCCGATTTTTTCGGCGCTCAAGCAGGGGGGCGAACCGCTGTACCTGAAGGCCCGCCGGGGCGAGACCATCGACGCGCCCGAACGCGATGTGGAGGTCCATGCCATCGAGGTCCTGGACCAGCAGCCGACCCGGCTGTCGCTGCGCGTGACCTGCGGTTCAGGCACCTACATCCGCAGCCTGGCCCGCGACCTGGGCGAAGCGCTGGGCTGTGGTGCGCACATTGCCGGCCTGCGCCGGCTCTGGGTGGACCCCTTCCGCGACGCCCCCATGGTCAGCCTGGACACCCTGCGCGCCTTGGCGGAGCAGGGCGACGAAGCTGCCATGGAGGCGCTGCTGCTGCCGTTGGCGGCCGGCTTGGCCGACTATCCTCGGGTCGATCTGGATGCTGAACAGGCGCCGCGCTTCTGCGTGGGCCAGCGCCTGCGCGATCCGGCCTGGCCGCCCGGTACCGTGGCCGTGTATGGCCCGGAGGACCGGATCCAGGGGCTTGGCGAGGTCGACCCGACCGGCCGGCTGTCCCCCCAGCGCCGCTTCAACCTCTGACCCGGACCCACCCGGCGCTTGTCCCGGGAGGCCGCGACCGTTACAATTTCGCGGCCTTTTCAGGCTTTCCCGCGTCTGCGGGTTCATCCTTTCGTTAACGGCGAGTCGCGCGGTACGCCAATGGGGCGTTTCTGCGGGCCACGCATCCAAGAGAAAACAGATATGTCGATCGACACCCAGAAGGTCATTGAAGACAACAAGCGCAGCTCGGCCGATACCGGCTCCCCGGAAGTCCAGGTTGCCCTGCTCACCGCCCGCATCGAACTGCTGACCGGCCACTTCAAGACCCACAAGAAGGATCACCACAGCCGTCGCGGTCTGCTGCAGATGGTCAACCGCCGCCGCAGCCTGCTGGACTACCTGAAGAAGAAAGACGCCGTTCGTTACAAGGCCCTGATCGAAAAGCTCGGCCTGCGTCGCTAAGCAAGAATCCCGACCGCGGCGCAGGAATGCGCCGCGGTTTTGTTTTGGTAGTACCGCATCAAACGCCAGGACCGGACTTCCGGTCACCCGTCGGCGGCAAGGGTCGCCCGCGGTCCATTCGAAGACAGCATTTCCCCAAGGACATCCCCCGTGGCAAAAATCACCAAAACCTTCCAGTACGGCAAGCACACCGTCACGCTTGAAACCGGCGAAATCGCCCGTCAGGCCGGTGGCGCCGTCATCGTCAAGTTCGACGACACCGTGCTGCTGGTCTCCGCCGTGGCTGCCAAGAGCGCGCGTGAGGGCCAGGACTTCTTCCCGCTGACCTGTGATTACCAGGAGAAGTTCTACGCCGGTGGCCGTATCCCGGGTGGCTTCTTCAAGCGCGAAGGCCGTGCGACCGAAAAGGAAACGCTGATCTCGCGCCTGATCGATCGTCCGATCCGTCCGCTCTTCCCGGAAGACTACAAGAACGAAGTGCAGATCATCGCCACGGTCATGTCGCTGAACCCGGACATCGACGGCGACATCGCCGCGCTGATCGGCGCCTCGGCTGCACTGTCGCTGGCCGGTACCCCGTTCAAGGGTCCGATCGCCGCTGCCAAGGTGGGTTACAAGAACGGTGAGTACATCCTCAATCCGACCGTGACCGAACTGAAGGATTCGGAGCTGGAACTGGTTGTGGCCGGTACCGCCAACGCCGTGCTGATGGTTGAATCCGAAGCCGCGCTGCTTTCCGAAGACGTGATGCTGGGCGCCGTGACCTTCGGTCACCGCGAAATGCAGAAGGTCATCAACGCCATCAACGAGCTGACCGTGGAAGCCGGCACCAAGCCGTCGACCTGGGTCGCCCCGGCCAAGAACGACGTGCTGATCAGCGCCCTGCAGGAAGCCATCGGCCCGCGCCTGGGCGAAGCCTTCCAGGTGCGCGACAAGCTGCAGCGCCGTGACGCCATCTCGGCGATCAAGAAGGACGTGGTCGAGTCGCTGGCAGGCCGCGTGGCCGCTGAAGGCTGGAACCCGGCCGAGCTGTCGAAGGAATTCGGCGAGTTGGAATACAGCACCATGCGCAACTCGGTGCTCGACACCAAGGTCCGCATCGACGGTCGCGCGCTGGACACCGTCCGCCCGATCGCCGTCAAGACCGGCATCCTGCCGCGCGTGCACGGCTCCTCGCTGTTCACCCGTGGTGAGACCCAGGCCATCGTGACCATCACGCTGGGTACCGCCCGCGACGGCCAGGTGATCGACGCCGTGTCCGGTGAGTACAAGGACAACTTCCTGTTCCATTACAACTTCCCCCCGTACTCGGTGGGTGAGACCGGCCGCATGATGGGCCCGAAGCGTCGCGAAATCGGCCACGGCCGCCTCGCCAAGCGCGGCGTGCTGGCAGTGATGCCGTCGCTGGAAGCCTTCCCGTACACCATCCGCGTCGTCTCGGAAATCACCGAGTCGAACGGTTCCTCGTCGATGGCCTCGGTCTGCGGTTCCTCGCTGGCCCTGATGGACGCCGGCGTGCCGGTGAAGTCGCCGGTTGCCGGTATCGCCATGGGCCTGGTCAAGGAAGGCGAGCGCTTCGTTGTCCTGTCCGACATCCTGGGTGACGAAGATCACCTGGGCGACATGGACTTCAAGGTCGCCGGTACCGCTGAGGGCATCTCCGCCCTGCAGATGGACATCAAGATCGAAGGCATCACCGAAGAAATCATGAAGCAGGCACTGCAGCAGGCCAAGGCTGGTCGTCTGCACATCCTGGGTGAAATGGCCCACGGCCTGACCGCGCCGCGCCAGGAGCTGTCGGACTACGCGCCGCGCCTGCTGACCATCAAGATCCACCCGGACAAGATCCGCGAAGTGATCGGCAAGGGTGGTTCCACCATCCAGGCCATCACCAAGGAAACCGGCACCCAGATCGACATCCAGGACGACGGCACCATCGTCATCGCGTCGGTCAATGCCATCGCTGCGCAGGCTGCCAAGGCCCGCATCGAGCAGATCACCTCGGACGTCGAGCCGGGCCGCATCTATGAAGGCAAGGTCGCCAAGATCATGGACTTCGGCGCGTTCGTCACCATCCTGCCGGGCAAGGACGGCCTGGTCCACGTCTCGCAGATCTCCAGCGAGCGCGTCGAGAAGGTCGGCGACAAGCTGAAGGAAGGCGACGTGGTCAAGGTCAAGGTGCTGGAAGTCGACAAGCAGGGCCGCATCCGCCTGTCGATGAAGGCTGTCGAGGAAGGCGAAGGCGCCTCGGCCGAGTAATCGACCGCAACACCAAGGTAGGTGACGACCGTTGGTCGTCACCTCCTGAAAAAAAACGGGCCTTCGGGCCCGTTTTTTTTGCCTGTCGCAAGTCAATACGTTTCCCATTAGCGGCGCCAGAAGATGTCCGCCGGACAGATTCGCAGGACATCCAACCAAGACCGTGCGCGCCTTGTTAACGTTGGCCCATCGTGATCCACGGAGTTGCCATGTCCCGTCTGTCTACTTCCCTGCTGGGCGCCGCCATCGCGCTCGCGCTGCCCATCGCGAGCCACGCCGCACCGGCCTCGAACGCGGTGATCGGGGCCTACTATCCGGGCGGTTCGGCCGAGCGCTATCCAGTGGCGTCCATTCCCGCCGATACGCTGACCCATCTGTTCTACGCGTTCGCGCGCATCGACGACGGCAAGTGCGTGGTGGACGACGGCGCTGCAGCGCACTTCAAGGCACTTGCTGCGCTCAAGCGCAAACACCCGCAGCTGCACACCATGATCTCCATCGGCGGCTGGAACGCCGGCGGCTTCTCCGATGCAGCGCTTACGGCACAGAGCCGCGAACGTTTCGTGCGTTCGTGCGTGGCGATGTTCTTCGAGCAACAGCGCGGCAGTTTCGACGGCGTGGATATTGACTGGGAATTCCCGGTCTCCGGTGGCCCGCTGGAGATCACCGACCGTCCTGAAGACCGCCACAACATGACCCTGCTGGTGCAGGAGTTCCGCAAGCACCTGGACGCGCTCGACGGCGGCCGCGGCCCGCACAGGCTGCTCACCGCCGCACTGCCGGCCGGCCGCGTGCAGACCGACGGCCCTTACGACCCGGCGCTCAGTTACGAGTTGAAGGAACTGGGCCAGGCGCTCGATTTCATCAACCTGATGAGCTACGACATGGGCACGGGCTTCTCCAAGGTGTCCACCTTCAACGCGCCGCTGCGCGAAGTGCCGCAGGACCCGCTCGCACCGGAGCAGCGTCGCTGGAACAGCGTGGAAGGCGCGGTGGAGTATTACCGCCAGCATGGCGTGCCCAACGACAAGCTGGTGCTGGGCGTGCCGTTCTACGGGCGCGGCTTCAAGGTGACCACCGAATCTGCCGATGGCCTGTACCAGCCCTACAGCGCCCCGTTCGATGCCGGTGACTGGCGCCGCATCAAGCAGGAATTCCTCGACAAGCCCGGCTGGCAGCGGCACTGGCACCCGGTGGCGCAGACGCCGTGGTTGTACAACGCCGCCGACAAGGTGTTCATCAGCTACGAAGACCCGACCTCGATTGCGTTACGCGCCGACTATGCCAAGGACCAGAAGCTGCGCGGGGTGTTCACCTGGGAACTGACCGGCGATGACGACCAGGCCAGCCTGCTCAAGGCCATGGCGGGGCCGTTCAAGTAACGTCGACCGCGCGCTGAAAGCATGCCGATGGGGATAGCAGGTAGGGTCGGTTCCCAAACGACTGCCGATAGCGGAGATTGCTCGGTTGACGCATGACCTTCAAGCGGAGTCGCGCTTTTCCGGATTTCTCCGTTCGTTGGTCATTCGTCGCCCTGCCGATCATTCCTATCGGCGGTCGTTCGGGAACCGACCCTATGTATGGACTCGCCCCCATCGTCAAGCTGCTTTTAGGCCCGGGAACCGGCTGCATCTATGTAT
>NZ_JAGXKC010000060.1:0-13585 GCF_019091045.1 Stenotrophomonas sp. GbtcB23
GCAGCCGGTTCCCGGGCCTAAAAGCAGCTTGACGATGGGGGCGAGTCCATACATAGGGTCGGTTCCCAAACGACTGCACGTATCGGTGCAACGTCCGGTAGCGCATGACCCCGGGCAAAAACAAACGCCTTCCCCGCCAACGTACATGCCACAACCGAACGCGGGCAACCTAACGGCGGTCGATTGGGATGCGACCCTACGCCGTGCGCGGCGCCATCTTCCACAGCAACGCGCGGAACGGCGCCAGCAGGAACACACCAATCGCCAGCTTCACCGCCAGGTCGCCCGCTGCCCAGCTCACCCACGGCAGACTCGAACCGGCGAACGCGATGCTCCAGAAAATCGTCGTATCCAACGTCGCACTGCACGTGGTCGCCACCATCGGCGCGCGCCACCAGTGCCCCCGGCGCAGCCGGTCGAACACGGTGATATCCAGCAGCTGCGCGGCAATGAACGCCAGGCACGAGGCCACCGCAATGCGCGGGGTCGCAATCCAGATCGACAGCAGCACCGCCAGCGCAAACCCCGCCCACGCCACCCGTCGTGCCGCCGCCGGGCCAAACCGGCGGTTGATCAGGTTGCTCACCAGGAACGCCACCGGGTAGCTGAAAGCGCCCCAGGTCAGCCAATCGTTGATCGGGTACTGCACCAGCACGTTCGAACCCAGCACCACCGCGCCCATGGCCAACACCGCCAGCAGCAGGGAGCGCGGGGTCAATGGGGCAAACACGATGGCAGGGCGGGCGGTCATGGCGGAGCAGCTGGAGGGGAGGGGGCGCATTATCGAGGCACTCTCCCGGCGTCGCCAGTTTCCCGGCCTTCGTTCGGCGCCTTGGCTGACGTACCATAAGCGTCCTAAGGACGCTTATGGTACGTCAGCGATAGTGTCCAGATGTTAACAATCCAGGAAACTGACCCTGGCTTTCACGGGTGTGACTTGAAGCTCAGCAACCAGCGTGGTATACAATCAACGTCCTTAGGACGTTGATTGTATACCACGCAAACTGACGCCCAAGGAGGGTCCGCGTAGCCATGTCCTACCTCCCCGCCATCGCCTGGCGCGACGCCCTCGATCTCAAGATCCGCCAAGAGTTCACCCTGCCAGTCATCAGCAATCATGGGCTGGCGGTCATCCTGACTCAGCTGCTCGCGAAAGATGAATACGAGGGCAGGGCTATCTGCCCGCCGCGCAGTGGCCTGAATCGGGACGCTTTCCTCTCAGGCCGCAAAGCTCTGTTGGAGCGCGGCGCCCTTCTCCTGCCCGAACGGGGCCTGCCCCAGTCCCTGATGCGAGTGCCTGGTCGGAAGGACGCCTCTCCAGGGGAAGTGATGTGCGCCATCGATCCATTCGGCCACATCGCGTTCCTGAGTGCGATGGAGTTCCACGGCCTCACCAACCGGCTGCCCAAACTCCTCTACTTCGTCACCTTCGACACGGCGTCGTGGCGAACGCTTGCCGAACAGAGAATGGAGCACGAGCTCGGCGGGCAGCTGGCCGCGTTTCAGGAGGCAGACCTGCCCCCGCTGCAGTACTCGGTCATCAAGCGCCTCAACGGCGTGGTCATCGAAACCCTGCGTACCAAGGAAGCTGGGCATTGGCGGTATGCCATGGATGGGGCGATTCGCGTCACGGGCATCGGCCGCACGTTCCTCGACATGATCAAGCGCCCAGACCTCTGCGGTGGCATCCGCCATGTCATTGAAGTGTTCGAAGAACATGCACGGATGTACCTCACGCCCATCCTTGCCGAGTTCAACACACACGGCGGAAAAATCGACCGCGTACGTGCTGGTTACATCCTCAATGAACGATGTGGGATAGAACGTCCAGAAATCGATGCGTGGGTTGCCGATACTGCACGCGGTGGCTCGCGGAAGCTCGACCCGCAGGCCGAATACGCATCAGAGTTTTCTGAAAAGTGGAGTCTCTCAATCAATGCCTAGCCTGCTGCATGACATCCCTGCATGGGTCCGCACCACGGATCCGCGTCAGGCGGTCATGCGCCAAGCGGTGCATTGTGTCCTGGAGGCGATCGCCCGCACACCGCGACTTCGCACGTTACTGTGCATGAAGGGCGGCATCCTGATGGCGCTGCACTACGCGAGCCCGAGGTACACCACGGACATCGATTTCTCCACGCCCAAGCCGTTCACTGAAGCGGCCGAGCAGGAGACGCTCGCGTTGATGGCTGAGGTTCTGCCGGGAATGGGGGAGCTGCTCGGACACGACGTAGAATGCCGTCTGCAGGGGCACCGGGTAAAGCCGAACCGGCAGGGCACCCGGGTAAGTCTGACCATGAGCGTCGGCTACGCGCTGAAGGGCACCGCCGCCCACCGAAGGTTGGTTGCCGGCCAGTCGCCTTTCTCACTGTCACTCGACTTCAGCTTCCGCGAACGCATTCCTGCGTTCGAAGAGGTGGAGATCGGTGAAAGCGGTCACCTTTGCGTGTACGGGCTGACCACCCTCGTTGCCGAGAAGATGCGGGCGCTGCTGCAGCAACCCATCCGCAACCGGAATCGTCGGCAGGACGTCTTCGACCTCAACTACCTGCTCACCCAACGTGCTGAGCTTCATCTGTCCCAATGGCGGGCGGAGGTGCTGAGCGATCTTCGCATCAAGTGCGAAGACCGCGATGTGCCGCTCAGCGCAACCGCATTCGATGATCCGGACATCGCGACGCGCGCCGAGCAGGATTACGACACGCTGCGGTCGGAAATCGAAGGCGAGGTGCCTGAGTTTGCACCTGCCTTCGAAAGGGTTGCTGCCTACTTCCGCGCGCTGCCCTGGTAACGGGCGGGTTCGCCTACCAGCGTTCGCTCAGGTTGCTGGCCGCCGCATCGGTGGTGGGCAGGAACGCCAGCTGCGTGCCCTTCGCGTCGGCCACCATCCAGCCGGCACCGGCCTCGGTGGGCGTGAAGGCCAGTACATCGCCGGCTTTCAGCGCCTGCGCGGGGTTGTCGTCGCGCGCCGGCCATTGCACCACGGCCAGGTCGGCGGGGGCCTCGGGATTCTTCAGCGCCACCTGGTAAGCGCCGTCAGCCTGGCGCTCTACCTTCTCCACAGTGAGCGGCGGCAACGGGCCCGCCTTCGCCCCGGCAGCGCCGGCGCCCTTGTCCTTGGCCGCACTGCGCCGCTCCGAACCCTTGGCCGAGCCCTTGAAGCCCGCCGCCGTCAGCCAGATCGGCGCGGTGACCACCGCGATGCTCACATACGCGCTGATCGCCGCGTAGCTCACCGACTGCTGGCTGGGAGTGAAGTTCTGCGCACCAGCCTGCGGTGCTGCAATGGCCACGCTCAGTGCCATCGCCAGAATCGAATAACGCTTCATGCCAACTCCTTCTGCAAAGGGAAAAATCGTTACGGCTTCGGCGCCGCCATCCCGGCCACCGGCACATGCGCCACGCTCAGCTCCTGCGCCAGCGCCTTGCGCTGCCGCAGGAAATCGAACACCGATTCCACCGTCACCACCGAGTAGTCGCCGGAAATGCGCTCACTGGCCGGGTGGTCGGTGGTGGCCGCATTCGCCGAGAAGAACCGCGCGCCCAAGCGCTTGCCCACGCCGATGTGCAGCGAGCTGGGTTGGTAGTGCTGTTCCTTCAGCCACGCCTGCACCTGCGCACGGCGCACCAGCAGCGTGCCGTCGCGCGATTGCGCCATTGCCGCCGCCAGCACTTCCAACACCCACTGGTTGGAGTTCTGGTATTCAACGCTGAAGGGGTAGGCCACCACGCTGTAACGCGGCTCGTGCAGGGCCTTGGCCTGGATGCCCGGCGCGGTGAGCATGGCCTTCAAGGCCGCGCGCACCGCAGGCGTGGGCACGCCCACGCGCAGATCGGTATGCGTGCCGGTTTCGCCGATGAAGTTGCTCAGCCCTTCATGGAACAGCGAAGACTCCGGCGACTTGCAGTGGTTCAACAGATGCACCGCGCGCCAGCTGCCATCGTCCTCGCGCACCGCGAAGGCGAGGTGACTGTGGCGCAGGCCGTATCTGCTCAGGTCCTGGCCGCCGCGCGCGATGATCACCACATCCACGCCGTCGAGCGCTTCCAGTGTTTCATTGGCGCGTTGTGCCACATCGAACATCGACGCCAGCGCAGCCGGGGTAGGGTGACGCTCCATGCATTCGGGTTGTTGGGATTGCGCCTGTGCCGCAGGCGCGGCCAGCAGCAACGCCGCGCACAGCAGTACCGGCAGCGCGAGGCGCTTCAACGGCGGGTGCTCAGGCAATCCGGGGCAGGGCAGATCCATTGCGTTTCAGTCTCCAGCGGTACGGGGCCGCGTCGGCATCATAGCGGCATCAGGCTGTGTGCCGACTAACAGTCGGCGCTACCGAGGTTCGCGAGCCGATGGTGGTTTGGTTCGTATCCCGATGGGCCCGTTGCGGATTGATCCCGATCCCAATGGGCACGTCGCGGATTGATCCCGATCCCAATGGGCACGTCGCGGATTGATCCTTATCCCAATGGGATCGTCGCGGATTGATCCTGATCCCAATGGGATCGTCGCGGATTGATCCTGATCCCAATGGGGTCGTAGCGGATTGATCCTGATGCCAATGGGTACGTAACAATTCGTAGCCCCGGCCGTTGGCCGGACACCGCGCGAAGCGCGGCCCAAGCATCCGGAACCGCCCGCATGACGCGCGCGACCAATCTCCCGGCGTTTACACAAACCGAAGCCGCCTCCGCACCCCATCCACCTTCACAACGCCCGAACGCGCAATCACCGGCTCAACTCGCGCGCGCATGATTCGCTAACCGGCGCAGGCTGATCCTCCGGCGGCCAGCGCTCCTTCTTCTGCTCGTCCGTTCGCGGCGGCTGGTTGCGATACGCGGTGAGCTCCTTATGGCAGCTCCACGACACCGCATCCTGCCCGGCAGGCATGCTCGAACACCCCGCCATCAACACAACCATCAACGCCACTAAAGCACTGCGCATACGCACGCTCCTTCCCTGGTGAGCCCCGAATCTAACGGCATCGCCACCGCATCGGTAGCCGCCCGCCCACCGCCGTTAAGCCGGGATACCCAAAGCCTCGCGCACCTGCGCGGCAATCCGCCCGGTCTCGCGCAGCGGCTCGATCGGCCCGGGATACCCCCAATCCAACCAGCGTTCCTGCAACCGCCCGCGCGCGCGCAGCGCCTGCTGGAACTGCACCATCCTTCCCTGCGCCTGCTGTTCCAGCGCCACCGCCACCGGCAGCCGCGTACCGCACGCTTCAGACAGCAGGTTCACCGAATCGGGCGACACCACGATGCGGTCGGCCCAGCCCAGCAGCCCCGCATACGGGTTCACCCCGTCACCACCATCGCCCCAGATCACCCCGGGCACATCCGCAAATGCGCTACGCAGCGCACCCACCAGCGCCGGCGGCGTACGCCGCGAGGTGGTGGCCAGCAGGCTGCCGCCCTCGGCGCGCAGCTGCTCGGCCAGCTGCTGGAACACCTGCACCATGTCCGGCTCGTGCCACGGCGCGTGCGCGGTGGGCCCACCCACCAGCAGCGCGGTGCGCGGCCCGGGCAGGTCGCCGAAGGGCGCAAACGCCGCGCGGCCCACCGTGAGCCAGTCGTCGTCCACCGGGTTCAGGCTGCCCAGCAGGGTAAGTACGTTGCTGCCGCGCAGGGCATCGTGTTCGGGCACCACCAGCAGGTCCCAGTGGCGCGTGCCCAGCCGCGGGTCCAGGATCTGCACCACCTTGCTGCCGCGCCGGCGCAGTTCGCGCAGCGCCCCGGCCGCCTGGCGGCCACAGCCCACCGCCAGCTCGGGCGGTTGCGCAGTCAATGTCGCGAATGCCGCGCCATAACCCTGTGCCATACCCGGCAGCCAGCGCGGCGCCACCCACTTCCAGGGCGCGCGCGGCAGCAGCACCAGCGGGCGATGCACCCCCAGCTTCAATGCCGTGGCCAAGGCCACTGCCTGCCGCACATTGCCGGCACGGCCGTCAGTGATCGTCCAGGGCGGACTCCATCGTTTCACGTATGGCATTAATTCGTTTCAGCCAAGCTGGGTGTTGCAACAGTCGCGACACTCTACACTGCCAGCCTTCGCCGACCGCGCAGTGCCCCGTAAAGGTAGCGCACGGCGTGCGGGATTCCTTCTTCGTCCAACGTGTTTTACCGGAGGCTTCATGTCCAACGTGCTCAACGATGCTGCGCTTGACCAGTTGTTCCGTACCGCCCGTACCCAGAATGCTTTCCTCGATAAGCCGGTCGAAGACAGCCAGCTGAAGGCGCTGTACGAACTGCTGAAGTGGGGCCCCACGGCCGCCAACGGCAGCCCGGCGCGTTTCGTGTTCGTGAAGTCGCCCGAAGCCAAGGCCAAGCTCGCCCCGGCGCTGTCCGAAGGCAACCACGACAAGACCCTGGCCGCCCCGGTTACCGTGATCGTCGCCTTCGACGAAGACTTCCACGAAAAGCTGCCGTACCTGTTCCCGCATACCGATGCCAAGGCATGGTTCGACGGCCCGCGTGAAGGCCGCCACGAATCGGCGTTCCGCAACGGCACCCTGCAGGGCGCCTACCTGATCCTGGCCGCGCGCGCGCTGGGCCTGGATGCCGGCCCGATGAGCGGTTTCGACCCGGCCAAGGTGGACGAAGCCTTCTTCAAGGGCACCACCATCAAGTCGAATTTCCTGGTCAATCTGGGTTACGGTGATTCTTCGGGCCTGTTCCCGCGGCTGCCTCGCCTGGCCTTTGACGAAGCTGCCCGCATCGAATAAGCGTTTCCGCCGGACTGGCCCGTCCGTGCGGACGGGTTGTTTCCTTACTTTTCCCTTTTTCCCTACGAATTCGAGAGAGAACCGACATGACCGTGACCCGCAAACTGCTCCTGCCGCTGGCCCTGACCCTGGCCATCGCCGCCTGCTCCAAGCCGGCTGAAGAAACCGCTGCCCCGGCCGCCGATGCGACCCCGGCTGCCGCCACCACCCCGGCTGCCGAAACCGCTGCCCCGGCTGCTGCCGCCCCGGCCGCTGAAGCCATCCAGATCGCTTCGGGCACCTACAAGCTCGACCCGAGCCACACCGACGTGCTGGCCCAGTGGAGCCACTTCGGCTTCTCGCACCCGACCGCCCACTTCGGCAGCGCCGAAGGCACCCTGGTGTACGACGCCGCCGACGTGACCAAGTCCACCGTCGAAGTGAAGCTGCCGCTGACCGGCCTCAACAGCTTCACCGCCAAGTTCGACGAACACCTGAAGAGCGGTGACTTCTTCGACGCCGCCAAGTTCCCGGCCGCCACCTTCAAGAGCACCAAGGTGGAAGCCGCTGGCACCAACAAGCTGACCGTGACCGGCGACCTGACCATCAAGGACATCACCAAGCCGGTGACCCTGGATGTGACCGTCAACGCCGGCGGCGAGCACCCGATGGCCAAGGTTCCGGCCGCCGGCTTCGACGCCACCACCACCATCAAGCGCAGCGATTTCGGCGTGGGCGCCTACGCCCCGAACGTGAGCGATGAAGTGAACATCCGCATCACCACCGAAGCCACCGGCGAAAAGCCGGCTGCCTGAGCGGTAACGATGTAGAACGCAGAAATCCCGCCGAAAGGCGGGATTTTTGTTTGTGCGTAATGAACAACGGGGTGCTGCATTGGTAGGGTCGGTTCCCCAAACGACTGCACGGAACGGTGCAACGTTCGGTTACGCATGACCTGCACCGAAGCAAAAGCCGTCCCCGCCGACGTTCATGCCTCAATCGAACGCGGGCAATTCCACGGCAGTCGATTGGGATGCGACCCTACCGCCGTGCGTACCGTCGGTTAACGACGCGGTTACGCCGTGGCGATCTTCGCCAGCCAACCGGTGGCGAAATCGGTCGGCAGCCGGCGGGCCGGGGCGGTCAACCCGCTCTCGCGCAGGAATGCGTGCGTGGCCTGGGCAAAATTCTGCCGGGCAATCAACGCCGTCTGCTTCACCGCGCCCTGCTGCTTGCGCAGCTGCACGATCTGCAGGCTTGGCTTACCCGGCATCGCGTACTTCTGGTAGCGGCGCAGCTCGTCGGCCACCAGGGTGATATCGGCGTTGGCCTGCACCAGCGCCAGCTGCGCGCGGGCCAGCGGCAGCACCGCCTCGCGCATGGGCACGGTGGCCTGCGGGGCGATCTCAGCCAGGGTGGCGTCCAGCGTGGCATCGGCGCGCTCCAGGCGCGCGATCAGGTCGGCCAGTGCCGAAAGAGAAGCTGCTTGCATCGAAAGGCACCGGCCAAAACGCGATTGTCGCATGGCGAAGGTCACCGAACGCCGCACCCGGTAGCGCCGGCCGTTGGCCGGCCCAAGCAGTGCATGATCCGGCCAAGGAACGCCGCAATCCGGTAGCGCCGGCCGTTGGCCGGCCCAAGCGGTACGTGGTCCGGCCAACGGCCGGGGCTACAGCACTCAGTCGCCTTCGTGCTCCGGATGCGCCTTCCAATACCCCTTCGAGCGGATCCAATCCTTCGGCACGCCCAGGTGCCCCTCCACGTACTTGCGCATCATCCGCGCCCGGCGCGATTCGGTCGCAATCCAGTAAAACGTATCGCCTTCCGGCTCCTCGAAATCGGTCAGCACGTCTTCCAGCAGGGTGCTGGTGGCCGCATCAAACCCGTTGCGCTCCAGCCATGACACCCGGATGCGTTCATCCTCCGGCAGCTCCTGGCGGTCATCCGCTTCCGGAATTTCGATATACACATCCGCCCGCGCCCCTTCCGGCAGCGTCTCCAGCCAGCGCCCAATGGCCGGCAGCGCGGTCTCATCGCCGAACAGCACATAGGTATCGAAGTCATCGGCGGTGATGTGCGAGCCGCGCGGCCCACCCACCGCAATCGCATCGCCGGCCATGGCATTGGCCGCCCAGCGCGAGGCCACGCCATCGCCGTGCATCACGAAGTCGATGGCCAGTTCGTTGGCCTCCAGGTCCCACCACCGCGGCGTGTAATCGCGGGCGGGCGAGGGCTCCTGGCCTTCCGGGTAGCGCGGGCCTTCCGGGGTCATCGTGGGCACCACGAACTGGCCTTCCGCATTCGGGAAGAACAGCTTCACGTGGTCATCCGGCGAGGGCGATTCAAAGCCCTCCAGCGCCTCACCGCCCACGATCACCCGGCGCATGCACGGGCTGATTTCCTCGGTGCGCAGCACCTTCAGCGGGCGGAACTTCACGGTGTGGCGTACCAACTTGTTTTCATGCAGAGCCATGGCGATGTACCTGTTTCAAAGCCGCCGCAGCGGCGTAGGGGGAAAGACCTGGCTGGCGAAACGCGGGCGGGGTCGAATAAGGGGAAGAACGGTTCAGCGGCCCTGCGCGCGGATCTGCGCGGCGGCCTCACGCAGCGCCTGGGCTACCGCCACGGCGTTGTCGTCCTGCCAACGCGCGTGGTGCAGGCCCAGCGCCTGCTTCAGCTCGCGCATCGCATCGCGCACCACCGGCGGCAGGTTGGCCTTGGCGATCGAGCGCGCGCTGTGGCGCACCCGGTGCAGCGCCGCGTCCACCTCCTCGCGCTGGGCGGCCAGCTCCGCCTGGCCCAGTGCAGTGAGCTGGTAGCGCTTGCGCCCGGCCTCTTCCAGCGCGCTCACCCAGCCGGCCGCCTCGAACTGCGCCAGCACCGGGTAGATCGAGCCCGCGCTGGGCGTGTACACCCGCACGAACATCTCACTGATGCACTGGATCAGCTCATAGCCATGGCGCGGCTGCGCCGCCAGCAGCGACAGCACCAGCAGGCGCAGGTCGCCGCGGCTGAGCGGGCGGGAAGTCAGCGGACGGGCAGGGCCATCCAGATCACGGGGAGCGGTCATTTCGATATATCGAATGAAGTCCGATAACGATATATCGAAAAGGATCCCCGGTGTAGGGTCACGCCATGCGTGACTGCGCACACGTTCAGCAACCATTGCCCCCGAAAGGACCGCGCCCAGCCAGGCATGGCCTCATCCCAACCGGTCCCCCGCCACCACAACGGTACGTCCCCCAGGTAGAACACTCCCCAGGTTCCACGCCGCCAATGACAGCGCTAGCCAACCGATCCCCCCAAAAACCGCCCAAGCATCAACCTCAAGCCCCCGTGGAACCCCCGCAACACCACGCTCCACTGTCGCCTCATGTCCCCAAGACACAACCGCAGCACTTCCATACGCACCCGTAGCGAAGTAAGCAAACCCATTGGTGCGCTACACTTTGCGGCTAGAAATCTAAAACAGTCGCGCGCGTGCGTGCGGTCATGGGAGCGCTAATGAACTGGTTGAACGAGGTGCTGAACAACGACCCGAATCCTGTGGAAACCCAGGAATGGATCGAGTCGCTGAAGGCCGTTATTGATGTCGAGGGCCCTGAGCGCGCGCATCAACTGTTGGAAGGCATGGTGGAACTGACCCGTCGTTCGGGTGCTTACCTGCCGTTCTCTCCCACCACCGAGTACGTGAACACCATCGCGCCGAACCTGGAGGCCAAGAGCCCGGGCAACGCCGAACTGGAATGGCGCATTCGTTCCATCATCCGTTGGAACGCCATGGCCACCGTGGTGCGCGCCAACCGCAAGCCGGGCGACCTGGGCGGCCACATCGCCAGCTTCGCTTCCGGTGCCACGCTGTACGACGTGGGCTTCAACCACTTCTGGCGCGCCCCCAGCGACAACCACCCCGGCGACCTGCTCTTCATCCAGGGCCACAGCGCCCCGGGCATCTATGCGCGTTCCTTCCTGGAAGGCCGCATCGACGAGCAGCAGCTGGACAAGTTCCGCATGGAAGTCGACGGCGGTGGCCTTTCCAGCTACCCGCACCCGTGGCTGATGCCCGATTACTGGCAGACCCCCACCGTGTCGATGGGCCTGGGCCCGCTCGCCGCCATCTACCAGGCGCAGTTCCTGCGTTACCTGGAAAACCGTGGCCTGATCGAAAAGAGCGACCGCAAGGTGTGGTGCTTCATCGGCGACGGCGAATCGGACGAACCGGAAACCCTGGGCGCCATCGCGCTGGCCGGCCGTGAAGGCCTGGACAACCTGATCTTCGTGGTGAACTGCAACCTGCAGCGCCTCGATGGCCCGGTGCGCGGCAACGGCAAGATCATCCAGGAACTGGAAGGCGTGTTCCGTGGCGGCGGCTGGAATGTCATCAAGCTGCTGTGGGGCGGTTACTGGGATGCCCTGCTGGCCAAGGACACCAACGGTGTGCTGCGCAAGCTGATGATGGAAACCGTCGACGGCGAATACCAGAACTGCAAGGCCTTCGGTGGCGCGTACACGCGCGAGCATTTCTTCGGCAAGTACCCGGAAACCGCCGCCATGGTGGCCGGTCTTTCCGACGACGACATCTGGCGCCTCAACCGTGGTGGCCACGACCCGCACAAGGTGTACGCCGCCTATCACGAGGCCGTGAACACCAAGGGCATGCCCACCGTGATCCTGGCCAAGACGGTCAAGGGCTACGGCATGGGCAGCGCCGGTGAAGCGCTCAACCCGACCCACCAGACCAAGAAGCTGGACGACGAAGCGGTCAAGCACTTCCGCGACCGCTTCAACATTCCGGTGACCGACGCGCAGCTGGCCGATGGCCAGGTGCCGTTCTACCACCCGGGCCCGGATTCGCCGGAAGTGAAGTACCTGCAGGAGCGTCGCGCCGCACTGGGCGGTTACCTGCCGCAGCGCCGCCGAAAGGCTACCAAGAGCTTCAACGCACCGAAGCTGGAAACCTACGAACGCCTGCTCAAGAGCAGCGGCGAGCGCAGCTACTCCACCACCATGGCCTTCGTGCAGAGCCTGAACATCACCCTGCGCGACAAGGAACTGGGCCCGCACATCGTGCCGATCGTGGCCGACGAAGCCCGTACCTTCGGCATGGAAGGCCTGTTCCGCCAGATCGGCATCTACGCGCCGTTCGGCCAGAAGTACAAGCCGGTCGACGCCGACCAGCTCATGTTCTACCGCGAAGACCAGAGCGGCCAGGTGCTGCAGCAGGGCATCAGCGAGCCGGGCGCCATCAGCTCCTGGATGGCCGCCGGTACCAGCTACTCGGTCTCCAACGTGCCGATGCTGCCGTTCTACATCTACTACAGCATGTTCGGCTTCCAGCGCGTGGGCGACATTGCCTGGCAGGCCGCCGACATGCGTACCCGCGGCTTCCTGCTCGGCGGCACCGCCGGCCGCACCACGCTGAACGGTGAAGGCCTGCAGCACGAAGATGGCCACAGCCATCTGGCCGCTGGTGGCATTCCGAACGTGCGCAGCTACGACCCCACCTTCGGCTTCGAAGTCACGGTCATCCTGCAGCACGGCACCAAGCGGATGATGGAAGACCAGGTAGACGAGTACTACTACCTGACCCTGATGAACGAAAACTACACCCACCCGGAAATGCCGGAAGGTGCGGCCGAAGGCATCGTCAAGGGCATGTATCTGCTCACCGACGCCGGCAAGCCGAAGAAGAACGAGCTGCGCGTGCAGCTGATGGGTTCGGGCACCATCCTGCGCGAAGCCATTGAAGCGGCCGCGCTGCTGGAGAAGGACTTCGGAGTCACCGCCGATATCTGGAGCTGCCCCAGCTACAACGAACTGCGCCGCGATGGTTTCGACGCCGAACGTTGGAACCGCCTGCACCCGGAAGAGCCCCAGCGCAAGGCGTATGTGACCGAGCTGCTGGAAGACCGCCAGGGCCCGGTGATTGCCGCTACCGACTATGTGCGTGCGTATGCGGACCAGATCCGCGCGTTCGTGCCGGCCACCTTCACCGTGCTGGGCACCGATGGCTTCGGCCGTTCGGATACCCGTGCGAACCTGCGTCGCTTCTTCGAGGTGGACCGGTACTACATCGCGCATGCTGCGATTGCGGCACTGGCCAAGGACGGGAAGATGACCGGGAAGGATGTGGCCCGGGCTATCAAGCAGTACAAGATTGATCCTGAGAAGGCTAATCCTGTCGGGGTTTGAAATAAGAATAAAAAGGGTGTCCTCGGACACCCTTTTTTTTTGCGCGAAGTCCTGCGTTTCGATCTTGTACTGACGACTATGACCGAGTCGGTATAGGGTTACCTGTCCCGGTTCGTTTCGACGCGGAGAGCAAACCTGTGGAACGGGAAACTGCAGCAATATGAACCACCTTTAGACTAAATAGCGAGCAAGCGGGCCTTAATAGGTTTGGTGGCTCATGCCCCCCGTCGGATCAACGACCTTCCAGCTGCACTAACTTTTTGCGCAAGCGTGCTTTTCATATCTAGATGACCGTCGGCCTATCTGTCGATTCGCATAGTTTGCGGTGGCTCTCGATTGCATGTGCTTAAGTGAAACCTATTGCGGAATCCCAGCGCCTTGCTTGTGTGCGCTGTGGAAAGATTGGGATCGCCAGTGGGCGCGCGACTTCCCTGGCGTAGGCAGTCATTGCTACGGACCGGGACATTTGGATTGGTGAAAAGTTCTATATTCCAATGCAAGAAAAGTATAGGGGGGCAAGAGTATGGCTAAACTAGTTTGTATTGAGTGCATATCGCCCGATGCTCTTAAGGACTTGGTCGCAGCTGAAGGGGAGCAGGGGCGGTGCTTCTGCTGTCAGGGTCAGAGCCTTTGCATAAGTGCACGAAGACTTTACGACTACCTTTGGGATCGCATTCGCGAGAACACAGGGTTCA
>NZ_JAGXKC010000600.1:0-244 GCF_019091045.1 Stenotrophomonas sp. GbtcB23
TGCCCCCCCCAGGTGATCTCCGCGACGCCGGCACAGTCGTTCTACCCCGAGCCGCTGCGCAGTGAACGCACCAAGCTGCTCCGCGACGCCCGCCTGGATGTATTCCCCGGCACCCATCACCTGCTCATGGAGCACCCGGCACTGGTGGCCGACGTGATCACGCGCTACCTCGCCGGCTGACCACTGCGACACCCTGTCGCACTCAGCTACCAGCGGCGCCAACCGATACCGATGCAGCAGGCAC
>NZ_JAGXKC010000601.1:0-244 GCF_019091045.1 Stenotrophomonas sp. GbtcB23
CCTTTGGCCACGAAATGCATCGCGCGCTGATTGAGAATTTCATCGATGCTGTTCGCGACGGCACGCCACTCCGCGTCAGCGGCGGCGACGCGCTCAAGGCCCACCGCTTCATCGAAGCGATTCTGGCGGCCTCTGCCTGAGAGGCCTCGGTAGCCCGCGGATATCCGAATGTCGGAACGGGCGGCACGGATATTGATCCCGAATATCGTCTGACACTGACCGGACCACGATTGCCGCAGCGCGT
>NZ_JAGXKC010000602.1:0-244 GCF_019091045.1 Stenotrophomonas sp. GbtcB23
CACGCTGGCCGCCTGCCGTCCGACCCTTGTGGCGCTCAAGCCGGACACCTCCCAGTTCCTGGGCGCACACACGATCGGTGTACATGGCAGGCACCAGGTGCTGGCCCATCGGACCGGCAACGATCTCATCGTGGTGCTTGAGGAGCCGGAGTCCGGTGAACCGGGCTCGCTTGAAGACCTGTACCCGGCGCTCCGCCGCTTCATGGGTGCCATCGAGCGGGGGGCCCGCACGCACGAGCTGTGC
>NZ_JAGXKC010000603.1:0-244 GCF_019091045.1 Stenotrophomonas sp. GbtcB23
GCCGCCTCCATATCCCGATCCTTGCCCGTCTTCGTCACAATCCTTACTCCGCAGCTTCCAGAACGGCGCCATGATCCATGGCGTTGTGGCTATACTGGTCGATACGTGCCTCGATCTCCGCACGGAAGTTGCGGATGAGGCCCTGGACCGGCCAGGCGGCCGCATCACCCAGCGCACAGATGGTGTGGCCTTCGATCTGCTTCGACACCTGGAGGAGCATGTCGGTCTCGCGCTTCTGGGCGTT
>NZ_JAGXKC010000604.1:0-244 GCF_019091045.1 Stenotrophomonas sp. GbtcB23
CCGATCCCGCGTGAGCGGCAGGTCGAAGAGCCGCTTGCCGGCCGCGTTGCGAATGGCGTTCGCCACCGCGGCCGATGTTGGTCCCTGGGCCGCTTCGGCTATTCCAAGGAAAGGCGCGCCGGGACGGTTGACGATATGCACTTCGACGGTCTCCGGTATGCTTGCGAAGCACAGGATCGGATAGTTCGACCAGTCGGAGCTGGTGATGCGCGTCCGGTCGAAGGAAACGGCTTCATAAAGCGTC
>NZ_JAGXKC010000605.1:0-244 GCF_019091045.1 Stenotrophomonas sp. GbtcB23
GGATCGTGCCGGCGCCCACATTGGCGCCCTCGACTTCCGCAGCCACCGCCTTCACCGCATCGAGCGCGGCCGGCGTGCGCATGGTGATCTCGATCGCCTTCAGGCCGCCGGCGACAAGCGCCCTCGCCAGCCCGACCGCCGATTTCGCGTCCTCGACGATCAGCACCGGCACGACGGGCTGCAGCTTCAGGATGGAAAGCAGCTTTTCGGTCTTGTTTTCGCTCTGGCCGGCCATGACGCGTAT
>NZ_JAGXKC010000606.1:0-244 GCF_019091045.1 Stenotrophomonas sp. GbtcB23
CAACTGAGCGCTCGACCGCAACCCGAAACCTTCAGCCACCACGTCCTTCGCGACAGTCAGCCATTGTCCTGACTACGGCGGATGGTTTATGGTAATAGTCTAAAATATGATTCTCGGATACAAGCTATGGCAGGCTGAGCTGCGGGTGCTCCGGAAACCGGGGCAAAAGAGGCGGATGACCGGGAATCGGCGTGCTTTTCCGGCTTTGGCCGATGCGTCGCACGCAATTGCTTCGGGGGGCCTT
>NZ_JAGXKC010000607.1:0-244 GCF_019091045.1 Stenotrophomonas sp. GbtcB23
TGCACCTGAGACCAGCGCCGGCAACACCCAGCCGACCGTGGAGACGAAAGGATTGAGCGCTATGCGTACGGGATATTTCAGGAGTAGCCTGCGTTCCGAAAGTCCGTAGGCGCGGGCGGTGACGACATAGGGCTTGTTCAGCTCGTCGAGCAGGTTGGCGCGCATGATTCGGATGAGCTCCGCGGTCTTGCTGGCGCCGATGACGATGATCGGGAACCACAGATGCGAGAACAGATCGTACATC
>NZ_JAGXKC010000608.1:0-244 GCF_019091045.1 Stenotrophomonas sp. GbtcB23
TGTCGAGCGCAACCGAGATGGGCTTGCACTCGATCAGGATGCGAATGTCATTATCGATCTTGATCGCATAATCGACTTTTTCGCCTTTCTTCCCCACCGCATCCGCGGTGAATTCCGGCACCACCTCGGTGGGATCAAAGACGTCGTAACCCAACGAGCGAAGGAATGGGAGGACGACGGCAGTCTTGACCGCCTCCTCCGTTACCATCGTGCTGGAATGTGATTTAACGCGCTCTGTGATCGC
>NZ_JAGXKC010000609.1:0-243 GCF_019091045.1 Stenotrophomonas sp. GbtcB23
AGTTCGATGACGTGGCGATCGTGCCGACCTTCATCCTGACCCCGCTGTCCTACCTGGGCGGCGTGTTCTATTCGGTGAAGCTGCTGCCGACGTGGGCGGGAGCGGCCACGCACGCGAACCCGATCTTCTACATGGTGAACGCGTTCCGCTACGGCCTGCTGGGTACGGGCGACGTGCCGCTGTGGGTAGCGTACGCGCTGATGATCGGTTTCGTGGTGGTGCTGGCCGCGCTGGCGCTGTGGC
>NZ_JAGXKC010000061.1:0-13082 GCF_019091045.1 Stenotrophomonas sp. GbtcB23
CCGCCTTTGTCGCCATCGCAACGGTACTTCCAGCGCATCGCACTGCGGCGGGTGGCGTCGGCGCTGGTTGACCCGTCCACGGAAGCCTCAACCGGGTTGCCCTGCGCATCGGCAACGACGCGCAGGCTCACATCGTGAGCCTGCTGGACCGCATGGGGGTATGTTGTCCGACCCACCAGGGCCGGGAGCGCCTGCTGGGACTCAGGAGCCACGTGGCACTGTGCCGCGGCCATTGCCGGCAACGGCGTCAGGCAGGCGAGCAGAAGCGCCGCAACGGGCGCATGGCGAAGCAGCTGCATCATCTCGGCATCCTTGTCGGTCCGTGTTCCAATCCAGCGTGCTCCAATCCAGTCAGCGCGCCACCTTCAGCGCGCCAACAGGTCCCGCGCATTCTGTCCTGCTTCGCAATGCACGAACAGCACCGGCAGCCCGTGCGCTTCCAGCACGGCAGCCATCTGCCGCTGACGCATCAGGTACTGCTCGTAGATGCCCTGCAGGCGGTCGCAGTTGCCCTTGTCGTGGCTGTAGTAGCTGCACCAGCCGGCCGGATCGAACAGTGCCATACGCACTTCGCCGTCAGCGTATCGAAGCAGCGGTTCCGGCGCTCTGTCCAGCCACTGCTCAGACTGCGGCGCCATCAGCGCCGTTTCTATCAGCGGCCACAACTCGGCCAGGCCCTGGTTGTCGTATTGCATCGACATCATCGCGGCCAGGTCGTTCACCGTGAAATACCGGGCGTGCTCGATCTGCGCGCCGAAGGCGTTCTGCGCCTGCAGGGCGGTATCGGCCTGGGCCATGCCCTGGGCCAGCAACACCTCTTCCAGTGCTTCGGCTACGGCGGTGGTCTGGGTTACGTCGGTGCCCGTCAGCAGGAACGGCACCACGCGCAGGCCACCGCCGGTGAGGCTCGCATCGGCCTGGAACGGCAGCGGCACTTCGCCGTCGGCACCGGCGCCGAACGCCAGCAGGCGCGGGCCTTCGTTGCGGCCGGGCGCACGCATCTGCAGTTCTTCCAGGCGGCGGTGGATCGGCCAGCCGGGGCGCAGGACTTCGGCGGGGTCGAAATGGGCGCCGGCGAACACGAAATCGAGTCCGCTCACGCCGGGTACCAGCTTGGCCAGGTCGCGGCCAACGCGGTCGGCCAGTTCGCCCGCCTGCGCGGATGTCAGGGCCGCGTGGCGGGGGGCGTCTCCTCCGGCCAGTTCCAATGCCAGTACGCCAAGGGCATTCATGCCGGGGTCGGGTTTGCTCATGGGTTCACAGTTGGCCCATCACAGGGCGGCAGCTACACTTGGCCCCATTATGCCTGCTCCTTCGTGCAGGCCATGTTGCAGACACCCCTCCCATGCCAGGTATCTCCATGCCCAACGCTCGTCCCGTCGCCATTCTCGGTGGCGTCCGCATCCCGTTCTGCCGCCAGAACACCGCCTATTCGGACGTTGGCAACCTGGGCATGTCGGTACGTACGCTTGGTGCGCTGGTGGAACGGTTCGGCCTGCACGGGCAGCAGCTGGGCGAAGTGGCGATGGGCGCGGTGATCAAGCATTCCAGCGACTGGAACCTGGGCCGCGAAGCCACGCTGTCCTCGGGCCTGTCCCCGCTCACCCCGGGCATCACCATGCAGCGCGCCTGCGGCACCTCGCTGGACACGATCATTGCGGTGGCCAACAAGATCGCGCTGGGCCAGATCGAATCGGGCATCGGCGGCGGTTCGGACACCACCTCCGACGTGCCGATCGTGTACGGCAAGAAGCTGCGCGCGCGCCTGCTGGCCGCCAACCGCGCCAAGACCACCGGCGACAAGATCAAGGCGATCGTGCGCGGCTTCAAGCTGGGCGAACTGAAGCCGGAATTCCCGGGCGTGGCCGAACCGCGCACCGGCAAGAGCATGGGCGACCACTGCGAAGACATGGCCAAGGAGTGGAACATCTCCCGCGATTCGCAGGACGAGTGGGCGGTGTCCTCGCACAAGAAGCTGGCCGCGGCCTATGAGCGCGGTTTCTTCAATGACCTGATCGCGCCGTTCCGCGGCGTGGAGCGCGACAACATCCTGCGCGCGGATACCTCGCTGGAAAAGCTCGCCACGCTGAAGCCGGCCTTCGACAAGGTCTCCGGCCGCGGCACGCTGACCGCGGCGAACTCCACCCCGCTCACCGATGGTGCGTCGGCGGTGCTGCTGGCCAGCGAGGAATGGGCGCGCGCGCATGGCCACGAACCGCTGGCCTACCTGCGCGATTCGCAGGTGGCCGCCGTTGATTTCGTGCACGGCGAAGGCCTGCTGATGGCGCCTACCATCGCGGTGCCGGAAATGCTCAAGCGCAATGGCCTGACCCTGCAGGATTTCGACATCTACGAAATCCATGAAGCCTTCGCCGCGCAGGTGCTGTGCACCCTGCGTGCGTGGGAAAGCGAAGACTACTGCCGCAACCGCCTGGGCCTGGATGCGCCGCTGGGCAGGATCGACCCGGCCAAGATCAACCCGTTGGGGTCGTCGCTGGCCACCGGCCATCCGTTTGCGGCTACCGGTGCACGCGTGATCGCCACGGCGGCCAAGCAGCTGGCCGAACGCGGCGGTGGCCGCGCGCTGGTCTCGATCTGCACCGCCGGCGGCATGGGCGTGGTGGCGATCGTCGAGCGCTGAGTTGTTCGCATCGCGCAAAAAAAAAGGCCGCCCGGTTGGGCGGCCTTTTTTGTTGGGGACGGCGTCAGCGGATCGGGTTGCCGTATTCATCGCGCTCGTCGCGATGGATGTCGCGCACCGGCAGCGGTTCGCTCATCAAGGATTGTTCTTCGACCGTGGCGCGTTCGGGCACTACGGCCGCCAGTGGGGCGACCGGGCGCGCGAGCACCACGCTGTCTTCCCCGCGCTGCTGGCGCAGGGCGTTGATGTAGCACTGCGCAGCCAAGGCGGGTTCGCCGCGTGCGGTGAAGACCTCACCCAGCGCTTCCCAGGCGGGGGAGCCGGCGCCGGCGGCAATGGCGCGGTGCAGGTAATCCTCGGCCTGGACGTGCTCACCCTGGCGCGCGGCGATGCGGCCCAGCGCCAGCAGCAGGGCCGGGCTGGACGGCTGCTGGCCCAGCCAGCGCTGCAGGTTGGCCTGGCGGGTGGCCAGCTTCTCCACCGGCATCTGACCGTACAGCGTCACCAGCGATTCGTCCCAGCGCGTATCCAGCGCCTGTTCCAGGTTGAGCAGGGCCGGCTCATCCCAATCCAGCGCCACGGCGCGCAGCGCGTAGGCCGACACCACATCGGGGTCGCTGCGCAGGGCCTTCGGGGTGGCTTCCCACTGCGCGGCCAGCGCATTCACATCGCCGGCCTCCAGCAGCGACTGCGCGGCCAGGCGCACTTCCAGTTCGGCCACGGCCTCATCGGGCAGCACCTTCTGCTTGCGCAGCGCGCCCAGCTGGCCGTAGGCCTCGTGCGCGCGGTCGGCACGTGCCAACGCTTCGGTGCGCAGCCACAGGCCGCGCGGCGGCAGCGGCTGGATGCCCGGGGCATCCAGCGCGTTGATCGCATCCACCGGGCGCTCCTGCTGCAGCAGGCGTTCGGCCTGCATCAGCGCGTAGGCGGTGGCATCAGTGGTGGACAGGCGCTGCAGGTACTGGTCCACCGCAGCCTGGTCCCCACGCGCTTCGGCGCTGCGGATGGCGGTCACGTAGGCCACCGCGCTCACTTCTTCGTCTTCGGCGGCGGTGCCCAGCAGCTTCTCGGCGCGCTGCCAGTGGCCGTACTCATGCGCCTGCATGCCTTCGATCAGGCGGGCGCGGCCCTGCTTGCGGCGGTAGCGGCCCCAGGCACGGAACGGCGAGGCCACCAGGCTCCACAGCAGCCACAGCACCAGCAGGCCCACCAGCACCATCAGTGCCACCTGCGGCACGGTGGAGCGGTAATCGTTGCCGCCGGCACGGTAGATCACCTCGCCGTACTGGCGCAGCGATTCGGTGCCCAGCCATTGCGCGGCCACCACGCCCAGCACCACGGCCAGCAACAGCACCACCACGGATTGAATCGGCTTCATGTATCAACTCCCATCGCGCATGGCGCGCAGTTGCTGCAGGGTGCTGCCCAGTTCGGGCAGCGGCGGGCGTAGCACTTGGGTGCGCAACTGCTGCAGTTCACCACGACGCTCGCGCAGGCCGGGTGAATCCGGCCACAGCCGCGGCATCCACAGCGCCACCCGGTCCAATGCCTGTTCGAAACCGGCCTGGTCGCCGCGTTCAACCGCGGCACGGGCCAGGGTCAGCTCCAGCTGCAGCGAATCCCACGCGGCGGTGCGCTCGGCGCGGGTCAGGGGGCCCTGCACTGCGGTGGGGGTGATGGTCACGAACGGGGCGAGCACGTGGTGCCACCACGGCGGTGCGGCGGTGTCGGTCGCCGGAGCGATCTGTTCGGGCAGCGCCAGCAGCGACTGCGAGAAGGTGCCAAGGCGCTGGTTGATGCCGGCGCGCACGCCCGGACCGAGGGAATCGACCGCGTTGCGTTCCTGCATCAGGGCCTGGCGCAGGTTGAGGAACTCGGTGCCCTGGACGTCTTCCAGCGCCGTGGCCGCCAAGGCGTACAGGCGCTTGGCGCCCTCCACGTCATCGGCGAACGCCAGGCGCTGGCCGGCCTGGCTGAGCAGCAGTTCGGCCTCTTCCAGCTGCAGCGCCTGGGCGTTGTGGCGGGTGCTGTCGGCCAGCCGTGCCAGGTTCTCTTCCAGCAGGGCATTGCGCTGGCTCAGGCCCAGCATTTCATCGCGCAGCACCCGGTTGGTGGCGGCCGCATCCTGCACCCGCTGCGAGGTGGAGCGCTGGTCGCGGCGCAGCGCTTCCACGCTGCCGGCCAGGCCCTGCACGAGCACGGCGGCATCGGCCTCGCGCTGCGCGACACGCGCCTGCTGCGCCTGCCATTGGGTCCAGCCCCACGCGGCGCCACCGGCCACCACCGCAAGCGCGGCAAGCGGCACGATCCAGCGCAATGGTCGGTGGGGCGGGGGCGGAACCATGTCGTTCATGCAGGCATCCTTGTCGACCGCGCCGGTGCATTCACGAGCTGGCGATCGACGAAGTGCACAGCATCGCTCGCCGCCCGCAGGCCCTGCAAGGCCGCAAACGACCCCTGTTCAGGAAGTTGCTGCGGTGGTGACAGCCGCGTGTGCGGCCTGTGCCAGCTGCGCCGGCAGCGGTCCGGCAGCGAGGGTGACCCGGGTGAATCCGGCGTCCGTCGCCAGAGCGGCCAACCGCTCGCTGGCGGCCACCACATGCGCCTGGCGAAGCTGCGCCAGCAGGTCCGCCGGCAGCTGTTGGCTGAGCAGCGCCAGGGCCTCGGCACTGCTCAGCGCCAGCACCCACGGCCCGGCCTGGTGGCGCAGCCGCTGCAGTTGCCGGGGCGGCAGGCGCAGCGCTCTGCGCTGGTAAACATCCACCCGCTGCAACGTCGCGCCACGTTCCTGCAGCGTACTGGCGATGATGCCGCGCCCGCCGGGGGCGGTAACCAGCGCCGCGCGCAGGCCCTGCAGCTGGGCCAGCGCCGGCAGGTCGAGCAGGCCTTCGCTGTCCATCCGGGTGGGAGCCACCACGTTGTCAACGCCATGCCCGCGCAGCGCAGCGGCAGTGCCGGCGCCTACCGCCAGCCAGGTGCCGGCGTGCGGGGCCTGCAGCGGCTGCAGCCGCGCGGCGGCATGCACCGCCGCCGGGCTGCTGAACACCACGCGGTCCGCGCCCAGCGCATGGGCCAGGGCCGCGCGGGTGCCCGCATCGTGGCGGGCCACCAGGGCCCACGGCGACAAGCCGATCACCTGCGCGCCCAGCGCTTCGGCCGCGCGCCGCAGCGGTGCGTGCTGGCCGCGCGGGCGCAGCGACACCAGGGTCCAATCCGGCACATGTGCGTGGCTGTTCATTGCGGGCATTATGCGAGGCCTTCGTTGCAACGTCGCCGTACTGATGTCTGAACAAGATTCCCTCCCTGCGCACCTGGCCGCACTGCAGCAGGTGCTGGAGCGCATGCCGCCGGTAGCGGCCATGCAGATCCGCGTGGATGCCTATGCCGATGGCGTGCTCGCCCTGCGCGCGCCGCTGGCCGCCAACGTCAATGACAAGGGCAACGCCTTCGGCGGCAGCCTGTCCTCGGCGCTGACCCTGTCCGGCTGGGCGCTGGTCACCCTGCGCCTGCGTCTGGCCGGCTTCGATGCCGATGTCTACGTGGCCGACAGCCACGTGCGCTACCTGGCCCCGGTCTATGAGGACCTGCTGGCCCAGGCGCAGGCGGCCGACGATGCGGACTGGGACGCCTTCCTGGCCACCTTCGCCCAGCGCGGCAAGGCCCGCATCGAGGTGGTGGCCCGCCAGCCCGGCGAGGCCGGCAAGCCCGCAGCTGAACTGACCGGACGTTTCGTTGCCTTCGCAAGGCGGTAGGATGGGCGCCTTGCCGATTGGGGAATTCGCATGCGTCGCACCATTCAGATCCTGCTGCTGGCCTTGCTGGCCCTGACTTCCGTGTCGGCATTCGCCGGCGAGCAGAAAACCACCAAGAAGCAGCGCAAGCAGCTCGAGGAAACCCAGGTCAAGTACGACTCGACCATGCGCTGGGGCACCGTGGAAGACATGCTGCCGTACCTGGACCCGGCCTACGCCAAGGAGCACCCGCTGACCGACCTGGAACTGCGCAGGTTCGAGCAGGTGAAGATCTCCAGCTACCGCGCCGGCGACAACGTGCCGCTGCCCGACGGCCGGATCGGCCGCAATGCCGAGGTCCGGGTGATCAATATCAACACCCAGTCCGAACGTTCGGTGCGGGTCAAGGAAATCTGGCGCTGGGATGCCGAGGGCAAGCGCTGGCTGCAGGCCAGTGGGCTGCCGGACCTGTGGCAGGAATCCTGAGCTGGCCCAGGGCTGGACGCCGGTTCGCCCGCATGTGCGACAATCGGCGCCCGCTAATCGACCCGTGATCTAAGTGAATTACGAAGAGTTGCTGGCCTTTGCCGGCCGAAACCCGATGTTGTCGATGGCCTTCGTGGGCCTGACCGTCGCCATCCTCGTCACCGAGGTGCGCCGCCTGCTGCGCGGCTACAAGTCGATCAAGCCGGCCGAGCTGACCCAGCTGATCAATGCTGGCGGCGCGGTCGTGGTCGACCTGTCGGCGGGCACCGATTTCGAGAAGGGCCATATTGCCGGCAGCCGCAACGTGCAGCCTGCCCAGTTCGGGCCGGAGCACAAGCTGGTGGCCAACGCCAAGCAGCGCCCGGTGGTGCTGGTGTGCCGCACCGGCACCGCCTCTGAAACCGCCGCAAAGGCCTTGAAGAAGGCCGGTTTCGAGCAGGTGCACGTCCTCGACGGCGGCCTGCCCGCCTGGCAGCAGGCCGAGCTGCCGCTGGTCAAGGGCCGTAACTGATTTTGCCCGGATTGCGCGGCATGCCTTGTGCGCGCCGCCACACGCCCCCATCGCAGGGCATGTAACAATCCGTTTTTACTGCATTCATTCTGGAGCAACAGGAAATGTCCGAAGCGAACACCAACGGCGCCATCGCGCCGGCCGACGCCGCCACCGGCCCCGCGTTCACCGTCGAAAAGATCTACGTCAAGGACGTTTCCTTCGAATCGCCCAACGCCCCGGCCGTGTTCAACGAAGCCGTGCAGCCGGAGCTGCAGCTCAACCTGAACCAGCGCGTGCAGCGCCTGGGTGAGAGCGCCTTCGAAGTAGTGCTGGCCGTGACCCTGACCTGCAAGGCCGGCGACAAGACCGCCTACGTGGCCGAAGTGCAGCAGGCTGGCGTGTTCGGCCTGGTCGGCCTGGACCCGCAGTCGATCGACGTGCTGCTGGGCACCCAATGCCCGAACATCCTGTTCCCGTACGTGCGTTCGCTGGTGAGCGAGCTGATCCAGGCCGGCGGCTTCCCGCCGTTCTTCCTGCAGCCGATCAACTTCGAAGGCCTGTACGCCGAAACCCTGCGCCAGCGCCAGGAACAGGGCGAAACCTCGCTCGCCGATTCCGAGCCGGCCGGCAACGCCTGATCGGCGCTGCAGCAATGAGCAACAACGCAGACAAGGTCGCCGTTCTCGGCGCCGGCTCCTGGGGCACCGCCCTGGCCAGCCTGCTCGCACGGCACGGTCGCCAGACCGTGCTGTGGGGCCGCGACGCGGCGATGGTCGAGGCCATCGACCAACGCCACGAGAACACCCGCTACCTGCCGGGTATTCCGTTGCCGGAATCCCTGCGCGCCACTACGGATCTGGCTGCGGCCGTCAAGGACGCCACCTGGATCCTGGTGGTGGTGCCGTCGCACGCGTTCGGTGAAACCGTGCGCGCGCTGGCGCCGCTGCGTCCGGCGGCTGCCGGCGTGGCCTGGGCCACCAAGGGCTTCGAACCCGGCTCCGGGCGTTTCCTGCATGAAGTGGCGCGCGAGGTCCTCGGGCCGGAAGTGCCGCTGGCGGTGGTTACCGGCCCGTCGTTCGCCAAGGAAGTCACGCTGGGCCTGCCCACCGCGATTACCGTGCACGGCGACGATGCCGAGTTCGCCCAGCAGGTGGCCGAAGCCATGCATGGCCCGGCGTTCCGCGCCTATACCGGCGATGACATGGTCGGTGCCGAACTCGGTGGCGCCATGAAGAACGTGCTGGCCGTGGCCACCGGTGTGGCCGATGGCATGCAGCTGGGCCTCAACGCCCGTGCCGGCCTGATTACCCGCGGCCTCAACGAAATGCTGCGTCTGGCCGCCGCGATTGGCGCCAAGCCGGAGACCCTGATGGGCCTGGCTGGCTTGGGTGACCTGGTGCTGACCTGCACCGGCGATCTCTCGCGCAACCGTCGCCTGGGCTTGGCGCTGGGGCGTGGGCAGTCACTGCAGGACGCGATCCGCGAAATCGGCCAGGTGGTGGAATCGGTGCAGACCGCCGACGAAGTCATGCGCCAGGCGCGTCGCCACGGCATCGACCTGCCGATCTCCGACCGGGTCCGCGCCGTGCTGCACGGCGAGCAGACCCCGGAAGAGGGCCTGCGCGCGCTGTTGGCCCGCGAACAGAAACCGGAGTATCCGGACACGCTGTTCAAATGATCAGGAAAAACCCCGGCATTGCCGGGGTTTTTTTACCCCGCCCGGATGCCCAGAACGCGAAAACCCAGCTTTCGCTGGGTTTCCGCGTGGCACCCCGACGAGGTAGGCGCCATATAAGTGAAGCCCGGCCTACTAAGCCGGGCTTCATGGCGTGAGGGAGAGAGAGATCACGCCATCCAACAACGTACCGTGCAGCTACAGGCTTACCAGGTGAAGCGCGGGCCGACGAACCATTCCTTGTCGCCACCCTTGGCCAGCTTCACTTGGCCGCTCAGGCCCCAGTTCTGGTTGAACTTGGCCTGCGCGCCCACCAGACCGTAGAACTCGCCGTCCGGGTTGATGCCATGCTTCTTGCTGAAGTCTTCGTAGCCGGCCATCGCGTAGCCTTCGATCATCGGGGTGAACGCGGTGCGCACGCCCACTTCGGTGGCGTAGCCGTTGAAATCCAGGCCTTCCTTCGGATCGAACTTCTGGTAGGCGACGCGGGCCACCAGGTCGGTGGTCGGTGCAATGCCGTAGTTGTAGCCCAGGCCCACGCGCCACTGGTCAACATCAACGTTGCCGCGGTCGGTTTCCTGCGAGTTGTAATCGCCAAAGACATGGAAGTTCGGCGCAATGGCGGCCGAGCCCTTCACCGCCCAACCGTCGGCGGAGCCGCCCTTGGTATCGGTGTTCACGTAGCCGCCTTCCACGTAGTTGTACGACAGGCCATCGGCAGCCGAAGCAGCGAACGGCAGGGCAGCAATCAGGCCCAAGGCAAGCAGGGAGGTCTTCATCATCGGGAACACACCTTTTTATTATTTGGTTTTGCCGACCGTCCCCCTTGGGGAGGGGAGAGAGAAGGACGGTCGACAGGTGTGAATTATCCGTTAGGCGCTCTAATCAACCCTGAATATTGAACTGACCGGTACATGAATGAAGGGCGTGTTCAGGGAACTTGGTGGAAGGACTCACCGGCGTCCAGAACGACGTCTGCCAGAGGCTGTTCCAGGTCAAAGCAACGCGCTTGCAGCGGAAGCCAGCGCATGTCTCTCGATGCTGGCGGCGAACAACGGGGTCTCGCGGCTGTTGTGGTTGCCACCATCGCGCTGGCGGGCGTCGGCCGCGTCTTCGAACGGCGTGCCGTGTTCGGCGATGAAGTCCAGGAATTCCTGCGTGGGGTGGGCCACGACGCTGTTGGTGTATTCGCAGGTGTTCTCGTCGATCTTCTTCACGCTGAGCGTCCAGATCACCTGCACCCGCGTGCGACCGTTGGGCGTGAACGCGTCCGACGTGGATACCATGCGGCACAGGCTTGGCCTGGCAGTTTCGGCCACGTAGTGCTGGACCATCAGCGTCTTGCCGATCATCTCGACATTGATGGACATGCGCGTGCCATCGTCGGTGCGGGTCGAGCCAGCGGAGATATGGTCGGGCGGGCAGCAGCGCTGATACTCCGCTTCGGGCAGGTTGAACAGCCAGTCCGCGATGTCCACCTTCTCGATCGGCGCGTTGATGATCGCGGTGTAGGCGGAGGCGGACAGCAGCTTGTCGGTGATGATGATGTCGGACATGGTGGACTCCTTGGGTGAGGCCCCACTATCGATCCGGCACCGGGTGGCGCACAGCCATCTCTTGGTATGCACGGTTGGACCGGCGCGGACACCAGGCTGCATACCAAGGTTTTAGAACGCTGCCAGCCGCACGCCGTCCACGCTCGCAATGGCATCCAGGCGCACCACGCGTCCGTCGTCCAGGTGCATGTACTCGGCGCCCTCCTTCGCACGCAGGTCGGTGATCCGCGCCAGCGCCGTGCATTCCTCTCCAGCCGCGTCCACGTACACGATGGTCACGCGGCGCTGGCCGGTGGCGGTGGCTTCCAGCACATCGTGGAACTCGCAGTTGATCGGGCGGTAGGTCGTGGTCATTGCCGTAGTCTCACGCATCAGGATGGAGGGAACACCTGGGTTGGCTGGCCGGAACCCGGCCAGCACGGACCGCTGGAATCAACGCAGTTTGACGCCGGGGAAATCGACCGGCACCGCAAAGGCGACGTTGACGTAGTTGGTGAACAGGTTCAACGCGACGTGGGCGAGGATTTCGACGATCGCTTCATCATTGAAGCCCACGTTCCGCAGCTGGGCGACATCGGCATCGTCGATCTGGCCACGGCCTTCCACCACGCGCAGCGCGAAGTGCAGCGCAGCAGCCGTCTTGGGATCATCGGACTCACCGCCCTGCGCAGCGCTCATTTCCTGGCTGCTGGCACCGGCCTTGCGGCCCAGTGCGGTGTGCGCGGCCAAGCAGTACTCGCAGGCGTTGCGGTTGGCGATGGCCACGGCAATCTTCTCGCCCAGCGCGGCCGGAATGATGCCGCCGCCCAGCGCGCCGAACGATCCCCACATGCTCTTCAGGGCAGCGGTGGAATTGGCAACGGCACGGAACATGTTGGGGGTGGCACCGAAGGCGGAATGGATCTGGCCGAGCAGGGCCTGGCGTTCGCCGGTGGTGTCGGCGGCGTTGATCAGCGGGATACGGGACATGGTGTGGATTCCTTTGAATGCCGGCGCGGGGTGGCCGGTTGATGGGCATAATAGGAACCCGGCCTGGACGTTTGGTGTCTGTATGTCGCTCATAGATGTCAATTCGTCCAGTCCTTCCATCGACCGTCTGACCCCGGTGCTGGAGCGGTTCCGGGTCCACGCCACGCTGTTCCATGCCGGCCCGCTGTGCGGGCACCAGCACTTCGACGCGCAGCCTGGCCGCGGCTTCCTGCACGTGCTGCGCCGGGGCGAAATGGACCTGCTGTATCGCGACGGCTCGCGCCTGGCACGCACCCATCTGAGCGAACCCACGCTGCTGCTGTTTCCGCGCGCGGTGCACCACGAGTTCATCAACCCGCCCGTGGACGGCTCGGACTTCACCTGCGCCACGCTCGATTTCGATGGTGGCGCCCGCAACCCGATCGTGCAGTCGCTGCCGGAAGCGATCGTGCTGCCACTGGGCGCCATTGACGGCCTGCAGGCGACGCTGGACCTGTTGTTCGCCGAATCGGACCAGTTGCGCTGCGGGTCGCGCCTGCTCGCCAACCGCCTGTTCGAGGTCGTGTTGATCCAGGTGCTGCGCTGGATCATCGACCACCCGGGCAAGGCGCAGGTGTCGCCCGGCATGATGATGGGCCTGTCCGACCCGCGCCTGGCCAAGGCACTGATGGCGGTGCACGCCGAACCCGATGCCGACTGGACCCTCGAACGCATGGCCGAACGCGCAGGCATGTCGCGCAGCGCATTCGCCGCTGCCTTCAAGACCGCCACCGGCACCACGCCGGCGGCGTATTCGCTGGACTGGAAACTCAACGTGGCCACCTCGCTGCTGCGCGCCGGTCGTCCGGTCAAGCAGGTAGCGCTGGAGCTCGGCTTCGCCGATGCGCCCACCTTTTCGCGCGCCTTCCGACGGCGCACCGGCGCCTCGCCGCGCGAGTGGTTGAACGCGCACGGTGAGGGTGGGTAGTCAGGCGGTTACTTGTCCAGAAACGCGACCAGCGCGGGGATCGTCTGCTCCGGGACCTCTTCCATCAGCCAATGGCCGGAGCCTCTGACGATCACGCTCTCGACGTCGGTATCGATCCGCCTGGCCTGGTCGATCAGGAAAGCAGGTGCGCGGTCATTGGCCGCGGTGGATGGGCCCGAAGGCTGGTCTTCATGCGTAGGCAACGAAACAGCGGATGGCTTCGGCACACGCCTGCGGATGCTGGTGCTGGGGCGCGTGGCCGGTACGCGGGAAGGTCAGCAGCTGCAGCGTCGGCAGGGCGTTGTTGAGCGCGTACCAGTTCTCGACCGGGAAGCTGACGTCATGGTCACCACCGATGTGCAGCACCGGGATGTCGGTATGTCTGAGCACCTCCAGCACCTGGGGTGCCGGAAACACCAGATTGCGCGGGCGGTCGCCCAGGGCGGCACGGGCGAAATCGATTGGCACCGGTACGCCGGTGGCACCCGGCCGCGACGCGATGCGCTCATGCGAGGCGCGCGCCGCTTCCTGGCTGGCCACCGACATCGGTTCGAAGAACAGGAT
>NZ_JAGXKC010000610.1:0-243 GCF_019091045.1 Stenotrophomonas sp. GbtcB23
TCGGGGTCAGAGCCACGACGCCTGAGCCCGAGGAAATGCGCTTGAACCTCCGAATGCGCTTCCGTCCGGCGGGCGAAGGCTGGGAGGTCATTGAAGTGACGGATCAAGGATCTGCCGCGGGATAGGGCCTTGGCGGCTTACCGCGCCTAAGTGAAAGCCAACGTTGATCAAGCCCGGCTGTCGTCCGGGCGACTTCCTGCGAACTGAGGAGCGTTCATGCATCACCCGCCTACCTATCAGCGC
>NZ_JAGXKC010000611.1:0-243 GCF_019091045.1 Stenotrophomonas sp. GbtcB23
CACGCGCAGCAGGAACAGGCGCATGCCGGCAAGCTGGCCGAGCGCAACGTGCAGCTGGGCGGCGAACCCGACCTCAACCCCGACACGCTGACCCGTCGCTCCCATGCCGAGTACAAGGAAGGCAAGGACCTTCGCGACATGGTCCGCGAGAACCTGATCGCCGAACGCAGCGCCATCGACAGCTATCGGGAAATGATCCACTTCGTGGGCGACAAGCACACCACCACCAAGCGGATCCTCGAG
>NZ_JAGXKC010000612.1:0-243 GCF_019091045.1 Stenotrophomonas sp. GbtcB23
GACAACGGCGACGACGAGACCACCCAGCTGCGGGTGCTGGCCGGGCTGCTGCGCCCGGGCAGCGGGCCGATCCAGATCGGTGGGCGCCCGGCCGGGCACCGCGAGCGCGCCCAGTTCGTGGCGTACCTGAACCACCTGCCCGGCCTCAAGCCGGACCTGGACACGCTGGAGCACCTGAATTTCCTGTGCGGCCTGCACGGCCGGCGTGCGCGGCAGACGCCAGGCAACGCGCTCGTCATCGTG
>NZ_JAGXKC010000613.1:0-243 GCF_019091045.1 Stenotrophomonas sp. GbtcB23
GGCGCTGGAAGCGATGGGCACGTATCACTTCCCGGGCAACGTGCGCGATCTGGAGAACATCCTGGTGCGTGCATTGGCGCTGGCCGAGGGTGACACCATCGGGGCGTGTGATCTCCGGTTGCCGCAGCAGGGTGTGCCGCGGCATGGTGGAGCTCCCGTCGCGGCGCATGAAGAAGCGGGGGTGGATCTGCCGGCCGGGAGCGGCGCGCTGCCTGCGCATATCGTGCAGATGGGAGGCACCGC
>NZ_JAGXKC010000614.1:0-243 GCF_019091045.1 Stenotrophomonas sp. GbtcB23
CTCCGGCGGGCCGGACTGGGGCCTGCGCACCCCGCTGCTGATCGCCGTGCCGGCCAAGCTCGGCCTGATGCTGTGCGCCGAGCCGCTGATCCCCACGATCTTCCAGCATGGCCAGTTCACCGCCTTCGATCCCCGCATGACCGCGCTGACGGTGTACGGCCAGAGCTACGCCCTGCCGGCCTTCGCCCTGCACAAGGTGGTGCTGCCGGCGTTCTACGCCCGCCAGGACACCCGTACCCCGGT
>NZ_JAGXKC010000615.1:0-243 GCF_019091045.1 Stenotrophomonas sp. GbtcB23
GAGTTCCGGCCAGACCTCTTCGCCCGGCACCACCAGCTCGGCCGGCCCCAGGCGGGCCAGTACGGCCCCCAGCGCGTCGACGGAATCGTCCACGTTGACCAGGAAGCGGCCACCGGCCAGGCCGGCCCAGGCCAGGCCGTAGCCGTTCTAGCCACGAGAGAGCGCCATCAGCAGGGTGACGCGGCGCTCATCCAACAGCGCCTCGTAGGTGACGGTAACCGGGGTGACGATCCGCACCACCTT
>NZ_JAGXKC010000616.1:0-243 GCF_019091045.1 Stenotrophomonas sp. GbtcB23
CCGAACTTCAGGTTTGGCTCACGACCGTCCGGGAAACTCTGGCGACGCATGATGCGGCAAACCCCGGTTCGCCGGCAGCACCCTATGCCGTCAACCTGATCTCGAACAAGTCGAATACGCGCTTCGATCATGTCGCAGGGGTCTGCATCGACAACGAGGTGCCGCTGCTTTTGTCTTCGCTGTCGCCGCCGGGCGATCTGGTCAGGGCCGCGCTTGGTTATGGCGGCCTTGTGGATTATGTGG
>NZ_JAGXKC010000617.1:0-243 GCF_019091045.1 Stenotrophomonas sp. GbtcB23
GGGCGTGATCTCCGGACGAGAGAGGGGTAGTTTCTTGCAAGCCTTGATCGATCTTTTCTGGTCCAAATATGCCGATCTGCGCCAGGCGGTCGAGCACAATGACACGCAGGCGGTCACAACGCCCGATCGCGAGCTCGACCCCATCCTGCTCGCGGTCTTTTCCAGCCAGGGAAAAGACCTGGCCAGCATCCAGGCACAGTTCCGATTCGCCCTCGATCTCCTGAACGAGGAGGCTGACGACCG
>NZ_JAGXKC010000618.1:0-242 GCF_019091045.1 Stenotrophomonas sp. GbtcB23
ACCAGGTCATCGTGCATGATCGGCGCGCTGTCGCCCGGGCCCACGCCTTCATCGCTGAAGGACAGCCCGTAGTCGAAGGTGAACAGGCCGGCGCTGTCGGTAGTCATCACCATGGTGTTGGTCACGTCCAGGCCGAACCGCGTCTGGCTCATGTCGTTGCGGTAGGCATCCTTGTAACCGGGGTCGGTGTTGCAGGTCGGGCCGTCATACCATTCGGTGCGGCGGTCGAAGTACCACGGGGG
>NZ_JAGXKC010000619.1:0-242 GCF_019091045.1 Stenotrophomonas sp. GbtcB23
GGCAGCTCATCGGCCACCAGGGCCACCGGCTGCCCGGCACGCAGTGTGGCCAGTTCGCGCTCGGGCACGTTGAGCGTGGCTTCCAGCCGCGAGTTGTCGTCGATGCGGAAGATCGGCGTATTGATCTGCACGAAGTTGCCGGTCTTGATCGAGCGCGTTGCGATCACGCCGGAGATCGGCGCCACCACCGTGGTGGAGGACTGCTCAAGGGTCGCCAGGCGGGACTGCGCGCGCGCGTCTTC
>NZ_JAGXKC010000062.1:0-12530 GCF_019091045.1 Stenotrophomonas sp. GbtcB23
AGTCTTGAGGCGGAGCGCCCCAGCGCGCACGCCAGCCACGCTGAGATGATGAAGAAGAAGGGAAGCAGCCACATAGGCGCTGGCAGTAAAGCCCATTGGAGCAACTTCGGGAGAACTGTCGGAATGAAGTGATCGACAAGCTTTGCGGCAATAGCTGCTCCGAAAGCCGAAGCCACTGCAGTGACCCACTTAGGCATGACCGTCCCTCGTCAAAGGGCTACCTAAGCGGTTCGGACCGATCCTACCAGTAGCGAGGAGGGTAGAACAGCGACACGGACGTGAGACCAAATCCGCTGCACTTAATCTGCACTTACGAAAAAGCCGGCACTAAGCCGGCTCTCGCTTAACCCCTTTTCAAACAGGGCTTTATATGGTGGGCGGTACAAGGTTCGAACTTGTGACCCTTGCCGTGTGAAGGCAATGCTCTACCGCTGAGCTAACCGCCCGATGCTGCTGAGCCGCTCATTATAGGGCGGCAAAATTTCGCGTCAACGGGTTTGCGTAAATTTCTTCACATCGTATGCGTGGGCTTGTCCGAGTTCAGGGTGCCGGCCAGCGCGGTCTCGATCTTGTTGCGCACGTTCTCGCCTTCCTGGCCATCGGCCAGCTGCACGCCGATGCCCGCCGCGCGGTTGCCCTGGGCGCCGGCCGGGGTCACCCAGACCACCTTGCCGGCCACCGGCAGGCGCTCGCTGGAGTCCGGCAGGGTCAGCAGCAGGAACACCTCATCGCCCAGGAAGTAGCGCTTGGGCGTGGGTACGAAGATGCCGCCGTTCTTCACGAACGGCATGTACGCGCTGTACAGCGACGCTTTGTCCTTGACGGCCAGCGACAGGATGCCCTGGCGGGCGTTGGTGGCGCTCATGCTCTATTCCCCTTTGCGTGCCGCTCGTTGACCTTGTTCCAGGCCAACAACAATTCCACCACCGCCAGGTCGGCGCGCACGGTGGTGCGCAACAGATCGCGGGTACGGTTGGCGGCGTCGAACCAGGCGCCCAGCTTGTGCAATCGCTCGGGATCGGTCAAGCCGCCCCCGGTGGCCTGGGCCAACGCCAGATCGGCGGCGTGGCGCAGGCGCAGCGCGGCGTGGTCATCGGCAGTCCAGCGCTGGGCCAGTTCCACCGCGCCCGCGCGCCCGGCCACCAGCGCCTCAAGGTCGCTGGCGACCTGCCGGCGCAGGGCCAGGCCGTCGTTGCGCAGCCAGTCGTCGGCCAGCCCGGGGTGGCCCCGGGCCGCATCCAGCGCTTCGCGGGCGCTGGCTTCGCTGTGGCCCTGGGCCTGCAGCCAGGCCAGGCTTTCCTCACGCGGCGGCAGTTTGAATTCCAGGCGCTGGCAGCGGCTGCGCACGGTGGCCGGCAGGCGCGCCGGGTCGCTGCTGATCAGCCACAGGTAGCGGCCGGGCTGCGGCTCTTCCAGGGTCTTGAGCAGGGCGTTGCAGGCGGCACGATTGATGGCGTCGGCCGGGTCCACCACCACCACCTGGGCGATGCCGTACTGCGGGGTGAGCGAGAGCTTCTGGGAGATCTCGCGCACCTGCTCGATCACGATCTCGGTGCGCAGCTTGTCGCCGGATTTGTTCGGAATGAACGACACCAGCTGCAGGTCCGGGTGGGTGCCGGCGGCGATCAGCTGGGCGGCGCGCTGGGCCGCGGCCGGCTCGCCCCGGGTCAGCACGTGGGTGGCCATGCGCAGCGCCACCTCGCGCTTGCCCAGCCCGGCCGGGCCGCAGATCAGCAGGCCATGGCCCAGCCGGCCAGCGTCGAGCGCGGCGATGGTCTGGTCATAGGCGCGCTGCTGCCAGGGGGAAAACTCAGCCATTACCGCCCTCCTTGGTGAGGTATGCGTTGATGGCATCCACGACCTGGGCGGCCACGCCGGCCTGGTCCTGGCTGGCGTCGATCAGGCGGAACCGCGTGGGGTCCTGGGTGGCGCGCTCGCGGAACACCGCGCGCACGCGCTGGAAGAAATCGTCCTGCTCGCTTTCGATGCGGTCCGGCCACAGGTCGCGGCCGTTGGCGCGCGCGCGGCCCACGGCCACGTCCACATCCAGCAGCAGGGTCAGGCCGGGCAGCAGGCCCACCGCGCGGCGTTCGAGCTCGGCGATCCACGCCGGCTCCAGGCCACGGCCACCGCCCTGGTAGGCGTAGCTGGAATCGGTGAAGCGGTCGCTGAGCACGTAGCAGCCCCGGCGCAGGGCCGGTTCGATCACCTGGCGCACGTGCTGGGCACGGGCGGCGAACACCAGCAGCAGCTCGGCTTCGGCGCTGAGCGGCTCGGCGGCGATTTCCGGATCCGGAGTCAGCACCAGTGCGCGGATGCGCTCGGCCAGCGGGGTGCCGCCGGGTTCACGGGTGAGCACCACCTCACAGCCCTGCGCCTGCAGGGCAGCGCGGATGGCGTTGAGCGCGGTGGTCTTGCCGGCGCCCTCGCCGCCTTCCAGGCTGATGAACCGCGGGTGGCGGCGCAGTGCGGGGCTCATTGCGGTGCCGCCTGCGGCTGGGCGCGCTGCTGGCGCAGCTGCTGCAGGTAACGCGCCACGGCGGCGTTGTGGTCGGTGTAGTTGGCCGAGAACACGTGCGCGCCGCTGCCATCGCCGACGGCCACGAAGTACAGCGCATCGCCCGGGGCCGGGCGTGCGGCGGCCTGCAGGGCGTCGCGGCCCGGCATGGCGATCGGCGTGGGGGTCAGCCCGGCGCGGGTGTAGGTGTTGTACGGCGTATCGGTGGTGAGGTCGCGCTTGCGGATGTTGCCGTCGTAGCTGCTGCCGATGCCGTAGATCACGGTGGGGTCGGTCTGCAGGCGCATGCCCATCTTCAGGCGGCGCACGAACACGCCGGCAATCTGCGGGCGCTCGGCGGGCAGCGCGGTTTCTTTTTCGATGATGGACGCCAGGATCAGCAGCTCATACGGGGAATTCAGCGGCAGGTCGTCGGCGCGGCTTTCCCATGCGGCGGCCAGTTCCTTTTCCATGGCGGCGTGGGCGCGCTTGAGCACGTCCAGGTCGGTATCGCCGCGCTGGTAGACGTAAGTCTCGGGCAGGAAGCGGCCTTCCGGGTGCTGGCCGGGGAAGCCGAGCGTCTTCATCAGCGCGGCATCGTCCAGTTCGTCGGTTTTGTGGATGAGCGGATCGGCGCGCTTGAGCGCGGCGCGCAGCTGGCGGATGTTCCAGCCTTCCACGATGGTGACGCGGTGCTGCAGGGTGCGGCCCTGGCGCATGCGGGTGAGCAGTTCGCGCGGGGTGAGCCTGGCGTCCAGCGCGTACTCGCCGACCTTGAGCTTGCCGGCGGCGTCCAGCTGGCGCGCGAGCAGCTGCCACTGGGTGTCGTTGCCTTCATCCACGCCGGCGTCGCGCAACTTGCGCACGACGGTCTGCAGGCCATCGCCCGGGGTGATGACGACGCTGGGCTGGTCGGGGCTGATGGCGGTGTCGGCGAAGCCGCTCTGGCTGTGCCAGAACCATGCGCCGGCGGCGGCCAGCAGCAGTGCGCCGAGCAGCAGTACCGCCAGGACGGTGAGACAACCTCGTTTTACGCCTGCCATGCATTCCTCGGTGGGTGGTGCAGCCACGCAGGGCGTGGCTCTACGGGTTTATCGTTTCAGCGCGGACACGCATGGCGTGTCCCTACGCGTTCGCCCTACAGCATACCTTGGCTCATTCCTGGCGGCCGAGCGCGCGCATCAGGCCGCGGGCCTTGGCGCGGGTTTCGTCAAGCTCCCTGGCCGGATCCGAATCGACCACGATGCCGGCGCCGGTGCGGAAGGCCGCGTGGGTGCCGGCGACTTCGGCAGTGCGGATGAGGATGTTCAGGTCCAGGTCGCCATCGCGGTTCAGCCAGCCGAACGCGCCGGTGTAGGCGCCGCGCGCGGTCTGTTCCAGTTCGGCGATGATCTGCATGCAGCGCACCTTGGGGCAGCCGGTGATGGTGCCGCCGGGGAAGGTGGCGGCAATCACCTGGCCAGGGCTCACGCCCGGGCGCAGGCGGCCGCGCACGTTGCTCACGATGTGGTGCACGTGGGCGTAGCTTTCCACGCTCATCAGCTCATCCACTTCCACGCTGCCGGCGGTGCAGATGCGGCCCAGGTCGTTACGCTCCAGGTCGATCAGCATCACGTGTTCGGCGCGCTCCTTGGGGTGGCCGACCAGTTCGCGGATGCGTTCGGCATCGTCGTCGCCGGCGAAGCGCGGGCGCGTGCCGGCAATCGGGCGGGTCTGCACGTCATCGCCATGCACCGAGACCAGGCGCTCCGGCGAGGAGCTCACCACTGCCCTGCCCTGCGCGATGAACAGGCCGGCGAACGGCGCCGGGTTGGCCACGCGCAGCTGCGCGTACAGCGCCTGCGGTGACAGCGCCTCATCGAAATGCGCGACCCAGCGCCGCGACAGGTTTACCTGGAACACATCACCGGCGCGCAGGTAGTCGATGACCTTGCCCACGCCGTCGGTGAAGCGCGTGGGCGCATCCTCTTCCATCTGCGCCGGTGGCTGCCACTGCGGCTGCGGCGGCAGCGTGGCAGTGGCATCCAGGTCCTGCAGCAGGGTGTCGAGCTGGGCGGCGTGGTCGGTTTCGCACACGGCGTGGAACTGGCCCAGCACGCGGTCGTGCAGCACGGCGGCCGGGCAGCGAAGCGCAAGTGCACTGGGCAGGCCGTCGGCGCGCGCCGGCAGGTGGAGCACGGTTTCGATCTGGCCGGCCAGTTCGTAGTCGAGCATCAGCGCCCAGCCGCCCCGGTACGGCAGGCCGGTTTCTTCGCGCGGCAGTCGCAGGGACTGCCAGTGCGCATCGAGCACGTCGAGGAAGCTGCCGGCGTGCGCGGCACCGACGTGGTCGCGCACCACGCCATCGGCGTGCAACGCCAGCGATTGACCGTTGCCCATCAGCAGCAGGTCCCAGCGCCCCTGCGCGGTGCCCGAGGCGGTGGATTCCATCAGCAGCGGGTAACGCTCCGGCGCCAGCCGCTGCAGCGCAAGCAGGTCGGTGGTGTCGGGCAGCAGGCGGGTCTGGAACATGGCAGGGCAACCAAAGTGAGTGCGGGGGCCAGATACACCAAGGCCGCCAAGATGGCGGCCCGGTGCGGTGACGTTGGGTGGCGCGCTCAGACGCGCTTGAACACCAGCGTGCCGTTGGTGCCGCCGAAGCCGAAGCCGTTGGACATCACCACATCCACGTTGGCCTCGCGTGCGGTGTTGGGCACGTAATCCAGGTCGCAGCCCTCGCCCGCTTCGTGCAGGTTGATGGTGGGCGGAATGATGTTGTCGCGCAGCGCCAGCACCGAGAAGATGGCTTCCACGCCGCCGGCGGCGCCGAGCAGGTGGCCGGTCATCGACTTGGTGGAGCTGACCATCATCTTGTAGGCGTGGTCGCCGAAGGCGGTCTTCATGGCCATGGTTTCGCCCAGGTCGCCCAGCGGCGTGGAGGTGCCGTGCGCGTTGAGGTAGCCCACCTGGTCCGGGGTAACGCCGGCATCCTTGAGGGCCATGGTCATGCAGCGGGCGGCACCTTCGCCGTTCTCGCTCGGCGCGGTCATGTGGTACGCATCGGAGCTGGCGCCGAAACCGGCCAGCTCGGCATAGATGCGCGCGCCACGCGCCTTGGCGTGTTCGTACTCTTCCAGGATCAGGATGCCGGCGCCGTCGCCGAGCACGAAACCGTCGCGTTCCTTGTCCCACGGGCGCGATGCTTCGGCCGGGGCGTCGTTGCGGGTGCTCATCGCCTTCATGGCGCAGAAGCCGCCCAGCGCCGTCGGCGAGGAGCCGCGCTCGGCACCGCCCACCACCATCACGTCCGCATCGCCGTACTGGATCATGCGCATGGCGGTGCCAATGGAATGATTCGAGGTGGCGCAGGCCGACACCGCCGAGAACGACGGGCCCTTCAACCCGGTGATGATGCTCAGCTGCCCGGGCAGCATGTTGATGATGGTCTTGGGCACGTAGAAGGGCGAGATCTTCTTGCCCTCGTGGAACTCGATGGTCTGTTCCTCGATGCCCAGCAGGCCGCCGATGCCCGCGCCGACGATGGCGCCGATGCGTTCGGCATTGCCGTCGGTGATCTCCAGGCCCGAATCGTTCAAGGCCATGAAGGCGGCACCGAGGCCGTAATGGATGAACGGGTCCATCTTCTTGGCATCCTTGCCACTGACCCGGAACTTGCCGAACTGTTCGTTGTCGGCGGTGATGTCGAAGTCCCTGACCTCACCTGCAATCTTGGTGGTGAAACGGTCCAGGTAAGCCTGCGAAACGTTGGTCAGCGGACCGATGCCGGAACGGCCTTCGGTGATGCCCTTCCAACTGGTGGCCAGATCATTGCCCAACGGCGAGACCATGCCCATGCCGGTAACGACGACGCGACGCTTCATTGCAGATTCTCCTGACCCGGGTAGTGCGGGGTTGACGCGGTGTAACGCTCAAAAGCACAGGGCCGCAAGCGCGGCCCCATGGGTTTGCTGCACGCGGTGGCGGTAAGCACCACTACCGCGCGCAAGCCGCCCGACATCACGCCTTGACGTGAGCCTTGACGTAGTCGATCGCAGCCTGGACGGTGCTGATCTTCTCGGCTTCTTCGTCCGGGATCTCGCACTCGAATTCTTCTTCCAGCGCCATCACCAGTTCAACGGTGTCCAGGGAGTCGGCACCCAGGTCATCGACGAACGATGCGGTGGTGACAACTTCTTCTTCCTTGACGCCAAGCTGTTCGACGACGATTTTCTTGACGCGTTCTTCGATGGTGCTCATTGGATATCGCTCCAGATGGAGTAGTGGTTCAAAAAGTGACGCCATCAAATGGCGATGGCCGTGGGATAGTGTAGTGGAAACCGCAGGGGCCTTGCATGGCTGCAAAACTCCATTTGGATCAACCACTTGCGGTGCAGTCCCTGCACCACATGCTTACGGCATGTACATGCCGCCGTTCACATGGAGGGTTTCGCCGGTGATGTAGCTGGCCGAAGGACCGGCCAGGAACGCCACCGCATTGGCGATGTCGGACGGCTCGCCCAGGCGTTCCAGGGCGATCGACTTGACCAGGCCGGTGCGCTGTTCTTCCGGCAACGCCTTGGTCATGTCGGTATCGATGAAGCCCGGCGCCACCACGTTGACGGTGATGCCGCGCGAGCCGATTTCCTTGGCCAGCGACTTGGAGAAGGCGATGATGCCGGCCTTGGCCGCGGCGTAATTGGCCTGGCCGGCATTGCCGGTCACGCCGATCACCGAGGCGATGTTGATGATGCGGCCCTTGCGCGCCTTCATCATGCCGCGGATGACGGCCTTGGAGGTGCGGAAGACGCTGGTCAGGTTGGTGTCGAGGATGGCCTGCCAGTCCTCGTCCTTCATGCGCAGCAGCAGGTTGTCGCGGGTGATGCCGGCGTTGTTGACCAGGATGGTGATGGCACCGAATTCCTTCGCAATGCCGTCCAGCACGGCCTCGAGCGCGGCCGGGTCGGTCACGTTCAGCGCGCGGCCGTGGCCGCCTGCGGCAGCCAGGCGCTCGCCGATGGCGGCAGCACCGGATTCGGTGGTGGCGGTACCGATCACGGTCGCGCCCTGCGCGGCCAGTGCATCGGCGATCGCCGCGCCGATGCCACGGCTGGCGCCGGTCACCAGTGCGATTTCACCCTGAAGGGGCTTGCTCATGCTCAGTTTCCTCGAACGGGACCGGTCCGCAGCGCCGGCCCGGGGGCTGGCACGTGGCGAACGCGGTCGAAAGTCATCAGGCGGCCCAGGTCTCGCGGGCCGTCTCGAAGTCGGCGGGCGTGGACAGTGTGCGCGCATCCAGGCCCTTGTCGATGCGCTTGATCAAGCCGCTGAGCACCTTGCCGGGGCCGCATTCGGCCACGCGGGTCACGCCGCGCGCGGCCAGGGCTTCGACGCAGCCGGTCCACTGCACCGGCAGGTACAACTGCTGGACCAGGGCGGTGCGGATGGCATCGATGCCGTCGTGCACGCGGGCATCCACGTTCTGCACCACCGGCAAGGCCGGCACGCGCCAGTCCAGGCCAGCCATGGTTTCCTGCAGGCGGTTGGCGGCTTCGCGCATGAGCGGGGTGTGCGAGGGCACGCTGACGGCCAGCTTCACGGCCTTGCGCACGCCCTTTTCGGCCAGCAGCGCCAAGGCGCGGTCGACGGCCGCGGCATCGCCGCCGATGACGATCTGGCCGGGCGAGTTGTAGTTGGCCGGCACCACCACCTGGCTGCCGGAGGCCTGTTCACAGACTTCCTTGACGAGGGCGTCTTCGGCGCCGAGCACGGCGGCCATGGCGCCCACGCCGGTCGGGGCGGCGTCCTGCATCAGCTGGCCGCGCAGGCGCACCAGGTGCGCGCCGTCACGCAACGACAGCGCGCCGGCGGCCACCAGAGCGGTGTACTCGCCCAGGCTGTGCCCGGCCAGCACGGCCGGCTGGGCACCGCCCACGGCCTGCCATGCGCGCCACACGCCGATGCTGGCAGCCAGCAGGGCCGGCTGGGTGTACTCGGTGCGGTTGAGCATCTCTTCCGGGCCGCCCTGCGACAGCGCCCACAGGTCCACGCCGGCGCCATCGGAGGCTTCGGTGAACGCTTCACGCACCTGCGGGTGCAGTTCAGCCAGTTCAGCCAGCATGCCCAGCGACTGCGAGCCCTGGCCGGGGAACACGAAAGCGAGATTGGAATCGGTCACGCGGAGTTCCGCCTGCAAAAATCGAACGGCGAATGATAAGGGGGAATACCGCGCTTCGTCTGTACTGGCGCGTATTGACCAGCCCCTGGTAGGTGCCGACCGTTGGTCGGCACGCCCTCAAACAAACAGCTGCAGAATGTCCAGATCGCCATCGCTGAAGAAATCAAAGCAGATCGCCACCAACATCAACATGCCCAGCGTGGTCGCCCCGTGCACGATCACGATGGCGTGCGCCAGCGCGCGCGCCGAGCGCCCCATCTTCATGCTGTAGCGGGCCAGGCGCTGCAGCCGGCCGGAAACCTCGTGCGCATGCGCCAGCACCGGGGCGTCTTCGCCATCCATTGCTGCCGCCATCAGCGCCTGCAGCTGCTCGGGGCGGTGTTCGTAGTACTTGGCCACGCCATAACCGAACATCAGCCAGTCGCGGGCCTGAGCCTGGGCCAGGTCCATCACTTCCAGCGGATCTTCCTCGAAATCGATGAAGCCGATGGCCCGGCCATCCCAGGTCAGGTTGCGCGGCAGTGGCTGGCCGAAATAGGCGCCCTTGGCATGGGCGGCCACGATGGCCTCCATCGCTGCCGACACCAGTGCGTCGCGGCCGGCATCGTCGGCCTGGCGCAGGCAGGTGTTGAAGGAGCTGCCGTTGTCGCCCAGGACCAGGGCGGCATGGCCGCTGCCGATCACGTGCGGCACGTTCACCCCTTGCGCCTGCAGTTCGGCCAGGCGCCGCGCCTCGGTTTCCCGGGCGGCGTCACCGCCGCGGTGCGGCGGTGGGCGCAGCGCGTCCAGCTGGAAGCGGTTGGCCACGAAATTGAGCAGGCCCAGCGCGACCGCGCGGCTGCTTTCACCGTACTGCTTCAGCCAGGCGCGCTGGCCGTCGATGACAATGGGTTCGACCATGACACACCTCCAGAAATGCAAAACGGCCCCATCGGGGCCGTTTCGTGTGAACCGATTAACGCATTAATAACGCAGCAGCGCCGAACCCCAGGTGAAGCCGCCGCCGAAGGCCTCCAGCAGCAGCAGCTGGCCGCGCTGTACCTTGCCCGAGCGCACCGCCACGTCCAGCGCCATCGGCACCGAAGCGGAGGAGGTGTTGCCGTGCCTGTCCACGGTGACCACGACCTGGTCCATCGACATGTCCAGCCGCTTGGCGGTGGCTTCGATGATGCGCAGGTTGGCCTGGTGCGGAATCAGCCAGTCCAGGTCGGCCTTGGTCATGCCATTGGCGTCGAGGGTTTCATCCACGACCGAGTCCAGCGCCTTGACGGCGTACTTGAACACGTCGTTGCCCTTCATCAGGATCGCGCCGCGGGCCTGCTCGCCTTCGCCGAAGCCGGCCGAGACGCCCACCGGGTTCCACAGCAGTTCTTTCTTGCTGCCATCCGAATGCAGGTGGGTGCTCAGGATGCCGGTGTCTTCGTCGGCCTTGAGCACCACCGCGCCCGCGCCATCGCCGAACAGCACGCAGGTGGTGCGGTCGTTCCAGTCGACGATACGGGTCAGGGTTTCCGCACCGATGACCAGCACATGGCGTGCATCACCGGAACGAATGAATTTGTCGGCCACGCCCAGCGCGAACACGAAGCCCGAACAGGCAGCGTTGACGTCGAAGGCAGGGCAGCCGCTCGCACCGAGCTTGGCCTGGATCAGGCACGCGGTGGACGGGAAGATCAGATCGGGGGTGGTGGTTCCCACCACGATCATGTCCAGCTGGGAAGCGTCGATACCGGCCGCTTCCAACGCACGTACCGCGGCATGGTAGCCGAGGTCGCTGGTGGTTTCCGTGTCGGCGGCGATGTGCCGCTCACGGATACCGGTGCGCGTCTGGATCCACTCATCGCTGGTGTCGACCATTTTCTCCAGATCCTGGTTGGTCAACACTTTTTCGGGCAAGTAACTACCAGTGCCCGCGATCCTCGAGTAGATCCGCTTGCTCATTGCATTTCCTGTAACGGAAGAAAGGGTAAAGGCCGCTGCCCGACCGGGCAGCGGCCCTCACACAGATCAATCTTCTTCGACGGCCGAGTTCGACTTGGTCGTGATCACCTTCTTGCCGCGGTAGAAACCGTCAGCAGTGATGTGGTGACGCAGATGCACTTCGCCGGTGGTCGGGTCGGTGGACAGCTGCTTGGCGCTCAGGGCGTCATGCGAACGGCGCTGGCCGCGGCGGGACGGGGTAACACGGGATTTCTGCACAGCCATGGGATTGCTCCAAACTCGGTTCGTTTTTGCTTCGTCGTATCGTCGCGCAGGACGCCAGCGCCCAGCACAGTCTTCGCTTTCGCCGCAGCCGCCGACGACAATCCGGCTGCTATTGTTTCTTCAGCGCCGCCAATGCCGCGAACGGATTGGCCTTGCTCTGTTCTTCTTCGGTCGGTGCCCAGTCCCGGTCCACCGCTTCACCCTCGGGTGACAGCGGCACCACCGGCACGGCCAGGACCAGTTCGTCCTCGACCAGGTCCAGCGGACGCAGGCTGCCGTCTTCGGGCACCAGCATCGCCTCGTACTCTTCCGGCAGCGACGACTCTTCGTCTTCGCTGCGGATCAGGCCGAGCCGCTGCTTGACCGACACCGGCAGCAGGAAGCGCTGCAGGCTGCGCTGACAGATCAGCGGCAGCGCGGTATCGATGGTCAGGTCCACATAGGATACCCGCAGGATGTCGTCGTGGCCGAATTCAAGCGCAAACGTGCACTTGCCCTCGGTATCGGCAACAAGGCCTTGCAGGCGGGTCATTTCTGCCAGTTCTACCTGACCGTCGAAGCACCTTCGTGCTGCGACCATCCGCCAGGCATCCAGCAATTCGGGCACGTTCGCGGACATAAGCCGCTGAATGTTAAGGATGCCGCCGGCGGTTGTCAATTACCCGCGACACGAGGGCGTGCGGTAGAGTGCCGCCCACCCCTGTCACCCCGGTATTGTCGCATGCTTCCCCTGCTGCTGGCCTCCACCTCCCGTTACCGCCGTGAACTGCTGGAACGGCTGGGCCTGCCGCTGGAGACGGCGCGGCCGGCGGTGGACGAATCCCCCGCCCCCGGCGAAGCGCCGCGTGCGCTGGCCGTCCGGCTGGCACGGGCCAAGGCCGCCGAGGTGGCCGCCCGCCACCCGGGGCGGTGGGTGATCGGCTCGGACCAGGTCGCGGACCTGAACGGGGCCCCGCTGGGCAAGCCTGGCGATGTGCCCGGGGCGCACGCGCAGCTGGCGGCCATGTCCGGGCAGACGGTGGCCTTCCATACCGCGATCTGCCTGGTCCGCGATGACCAGATGCTGGAGGCCTCCGACCTGACCGAGGTCCGGTTCCGGGCACTGGGCGCGGACGAGATTGCCCGCTACGTGGCGGCCGAGCAGCCGCTGGACTGCGCCGGCAGCTTCAAGTGCGAGGGACTGGGCATCACGTTGTTCGAGGCGATCGACAACCGCGACCCGACCGCGTTGATCGGCCTGCCGCTGATCGCCCTCAGCGGGCTGCTGCGGCAGGCCGGCCATACCCTGCCCTGACAGGCCCTCAGCGCAGCTGAAGGGCGCCCAGGCAGTCCGTTTCAAGCGGTCCGGTGGCCCAGCCCATCCAGCGCCCACCCGCCCGTAGAGCGAGCCCCACCGGGCGCTCACCACACTGCAGGACCAGCCGCTTGGCGCTGCTGTCGGCATCGAAGTCGATGCGCCAGGCCGGGCCGCCCAGCGCATTTTCGACCGGGACCAGGGCGGCACCGCCAATGGCCACGCCCGTGCCGGCCAGGCCGGCCCGCTCGCCCTGCAGGTAGCGGGTTTCCGGCCAAGCGAACATCGAGATGCGCTGCGCCCGCACTACCGGCAGCGCGGACCGCAGTTCGCTCAGCACGGTTTCGCCATGGAGCTGGGCCGGATCCACGACGCCGGCC